>DAOMFG010000010.1:0-15848 GCA_035429685.1 Methylophilaceae bacterium
GCGGACAACATGCTGATCTACGCCACTTCCAACCGGCGTCACCTGATGCCGGAGTTTATGGCAGAGAATCTGGAAACGCAGTATGTCGGCGACGAAATCCGCCCCGGTGAAACCAGCGAGGAAAAAGTCTCGTTGTCGGAGCGCTTCGGTCTGTGGCTGTCGTTCTACCCGTTCGATCAGGAGGCCTACCTCGACATCGTGCGCCATTGGCTGCGCCGCTTCGGCATCACTCGCCTTGCTCCGCAGGCACGTCAAGCCGCGCTGCAATTCGCTTTGCAACGCGGTTCACGCAGCGGCCGCGTGGCTTGGCAGTTTGCCCGCGACTGGGCTGGCCAGCAGGGCTTGCGTGGCTGAACAGGTTGAAGCCGCCGTCGCGGTCATCCTGCGTGAAGATGGCCAGGTGCTGCTCGGCCAGCGGCCGGAAGGCAAGCCGTGGGCCGGATGGTGGGAGTTTCCCGGCGGCAAGATCGAGGACGGTGAAACGCCATTCCATGCCCTGCAGCGTGAGCTGCACGAGGAGCTGGGCATTGAGGCGGTCGAGGCCTATCCCTGGCTGACGCGCAGCTTTGCCTACCCGGAGCGCACGGTCAAGCTGCGCTTCTTTACTGTCAGGCAATGGCGCGGTGAGCCGCACGGCCGTGAGGATCAGCAGGTTTCCTGGCAGGAGGTGGCCAATGTCAGCGTCGGCCCGCTGCTGCCGGCTAACGCGCCTGTTCTGGATGCGCTGCAATTGCCTTCGGTGTATGCCATCACCAACCTTGCCGAACTCGGCGAGCAGCGTTTCTTCGCCGCGCTCGAACGTGCATTGCAACAGGGGCTGCGGATGGTGCAGGTGCGCGAGCCGCAGCTCGACGCGGCCGGACTGGAGCGCTTTGCCTCCAGGGTGGTGGTGGCTTGCAAGCCCTATACCGCGCGCATCCTGCTCAACGGCGACGAGGCGATGTCCCGCCGCATCGGAGCCGATGGAATACACCTTTCCGCGGCCTGCTTGATGGACTTGCAGCAGCGCCCGCAAATGCTGTGCGCGGCCTCCTGTCACAATGCTGCGGAACTGGCGCAGGCGGCCAGGCTGGGGCTGGATTTCGCGCTGCTTTCCACCGTGCTGTCGACGCTCAGCCACCCGGCTGCCGCGCCGCTGGGCTGGGCAGGTTTTTCCGGCATGGTTGGCGAGTATCCGCTGCCGGTTTATGCCTTGGGCGGCTTGCGGCCGGGCGACTTGCGCACGGCATGGACTTACGGCGCACACGGTATCGCCATGCAGCGTGCGGTTTGGGAAGCGTGACGATGCCGTTGCGCCGCAAGATTTGGCTGGCCTTGCTGCCGGTGATGCTGCTCCTGATGCTGTGGTTGCCGCCTCTGTGGTTGAAAGAACAGCCGGTCGAGATCGCCTGCCCGGACATCGTTGCGGGATGTCGCTCGCCGCAAGCCGGCCTCAAGGTTCAGTTCGATCGCCGGCCACGGCCGATGCAGGAGTTTCATGTACTGGTCGAATTATCCGGCGCGCGTGAAGTACATGCCAGTTTCAGCATGCACGACATGGAGATGGGCTTGAACCGCTACCGCCTGCTGCCCGATGGGCCGGCGCGCTGGCGCGCTGGGGTGATGCTGCCAGCCTGTGTGCAGGGCCGCCAGGATTGGTTGATGGTGCTGGAAGTGGATGGCAGGCGGTACCAGATACCGTTCGCCAGCGACTAGTTTTTGCCGCTCCTGACCGGGGCCTCGATCTTGATCTTGCTAGTCTTGCCCTTGCCGTCTTTCAGGTGGAGCGTGAGTTCTATCGTTTCCCCGTCTTTCAGTGGTTTTTTCAAACCGATCAACATCAGATGCAATCCGCCCGGTTCCAGTTGTACCAACTTGCCGGCGGGCAAGGGCAGGGCTTCCAGCATGCGCATTTGCATTTGCTCGCCCTGCATCGACATGCTGTGGATTTCGACGGAATCGGACGCGGGGCTTTCCATCCCGGTCAGGGTGGCGCCGGCGGCACTCCGGAGCTCCATGTAAGCGGCGCCGACTTCCTGCCCCGGCACGGTGGCGCGCGCCCAGGCATTGCTGACGGTCAGGCTGTCCCCGGCCTGTGCTGCCATGCCGATCAGAAAACACATGCCGGCCAGCGCGGCTGCAAAGAACTTGTTCATGTCATTTCTCCTCGTCTGCGGGTTCCGGCTTCTGATTTTCCGGGATACGGTAGTTTTCAGTCGCCCATTGTCCGAGGTCGATCAGCTTGCAGCGTCGGGAGCAGAACGGGCGGTAAGGGTTGGCTGAGGTGTATTCGGTTTGCGCGCCGCAAGTAGGGCACGCGACCAGCTTCACTACAGGTTGCACAGCGTGAGCTCTAATAATGGCTTGAACCAAAGCCAAACAATAAGATTAATCAGCATTTTTTATTTTAGCTACTCGTGGGGCTACTCAAAAATAGTGCGTTAGGATGCGGTGGGATTATGCAGCATGCTGCATAAATTTGCTTGGACATGAAGTGCCACAGGTGTGACTACATCCACATGATAGACTGGATTCAATCTGCAAACCTCTAAGGAAAAAAATATGAAACTCTATGCCAAATTAATCGCAGCAATCGCTCCCTTCTTGCTGGTTTTGGCCCCGATATCGCATGCCGAAGGGATTCAAGCCAAACCAGTCCAGTTTGCCAAGGGTCATTCTTCCGTGAGCGTCAAAGGCGCGATCAAGGGTAACCAGACCATCGACTACATCCTGAGCGCCAAGTCGGGCCAAGCGATGAAGGTCTCGTTGAAGACTGATAACGGGGCTAACTACTTCAACGTCCTGCCGCCCGGTAGTAACGATGAAGCCATCTTCGTCGGTTCGACCGACGGCAACGAATGGAAGGGCACCCTGCAGGCCGACGGCGAATACAAGGTGCGTGTGTATCTGATGCGCAGTGCGGCACGACGCAACGAGGCGGCCAACTACACGCTGACCGTCGGCATCACTGGGACGCCCAAGGCTTCCGATCTCGGCAAGGCCCCGGCCACTGATGTCAAGGTCAAGGGCACCGCTTACCATGCCACCGGACCTTTGCCGTGCAGGATGGGCAATGAAAAACCAGTGCAGTGCGAGTTCGGCGTGATCCGCGGAAAACCCGGCAATGCCGAGGTGCATATCACTCCGCCGGGCGGCCTGAAGCGCGTGCTGACCTTCATGGGCGACAAGGTCACCACCAATCCTGGCGAGAAGGTCAAGGCCGTGAAGCAGGGCTACGACTGGTTGGTCGAAGTCAATGACTACGAGCACTACACAATTCCTGATGCGGTGATCTCGGGCGGCTGAATATCTTCATGGGCTGGATTGCATCGCTACTCGTTCAGTAGCCTGCGCATATCCTTGGCGTAGCTGTTGCCCTTTTACTGCTATGGTGGGTGGTCAGGCCGCGTGGGAGATTGATCCTGATGGCGGCTTTGGCTTGGGTGGGCTACGCTGGGTGGGAGTGGCTGGTTCAGATGTCCACGCCAGAGGCCAATATCCGAGTTGATCTCCTCCTGATCTGGCCGCTCATCACAATTCTAACTATTTGGGCGCTTGTATCGGCGTATTTGACTTTTTCCCATAAGAGCGCCAAATAAGTAATTTTTGCATGGTGAACAATGAAATTATGAAAACCCAGTATTTATGCGGGTTTTCTGGGTGTTTGTGGGGTGGGGTGAGGTGGGGTGAAGCGTGACTATAGATTACACAGCGTCAGTTTGAAGTCGACGTCGAAGTCGCACTGGCGCGGCTTTTGCGCCAGTTCGAGCGTATTGAAGCGGACGTTGATGACGTACTTGTTGGCGCTGACTTCGGGGAAGCAGTGCAGGTCGTCGTCGATCGTAATCCGCAGCATCTGCGCCAGTTTGGCGCCGCCCAGCATTTGCTGGAAGCTGCCCTGCGGCGCAACCTGCTTCGTGGTCGTGCCGCTGCCGCGCAGGATATGCAATATGATGCGCAGCGTGTCATGCAGTGGCATCAATGGCGCCATCCAGCTTTGCAGGTACTGCTGGCGCTGGTCCACCGGCAGTCCCAGCCAGTAGTGGTAGGACGGTACGTCGAACTCGCACACCCCGCCAGGAATGCCGGCGCGCTGCTTGATGCCCATCAGCCATTCGTTGTCCCGCAGCGACTGGCCGATCTTGCCGGCGCTGTTGCGCATGACATGGGCGGTTTCTCCGATATCAACGATAACTTCGTCGAGTACGTCCTCGGCGATCGCCGGATTTCCGCGCAGATTCTCCATGACGATCTTCTGCCGGTCGAGTTCCTGCAGCAAGTCCGTTTTCAGCTCGGCACGGTCGATGACGTCCAGCACCTGGAAAATGCCCAGCAACGCGCAATGGTGATTGAGTTCGTGCTTGCCGTCAGCGTAATGCAGGATCTTGCCGAAAAGATCTTCCAGCCGCAGTAGCGTGCGTATGCGTTCGTTGAATGGGTAGTCGTAGCTGGCCACTAATTAACCACGAAGTAGTAGAAGGAATGTAATTACCGTGGATTATGAAATTGATTAGCTAACTATGCAAGTCTTAATGTATTTTTCATGTTTTGCCCGCACTGATTCCTCCAGTTTTTTCAGGGAACCGTCGTTCTCGATGACATCATCCGCCAGCGCCACGCGCTGGCTGCGTGGTAACTGTGCCGCCATGATGGCGCGTACTTCCGCTTCGGACAAAGGGTTGCGCTGCATGGTGCGGGTGATTTGCAGCGCTTCGTCGCAGTCCACGACCAGACTGTGGCTGACGAGGCCGGCATAGCCGCCGGTTTCAAACAGCAAGGGAACCACGACGATCTGGTAAGGTGTGTCGGCATGCTGCGCAAGCAGTTGTGCGGCGGTTTCGCGGATTCTGGGATGCAGAATATTTTCCAGCGCGCGGCGCGCGTCGGCGTCGGCAAAAACGCACCGGCGCAGCCAGGCCCGATCGAGCGAGCCGTCGGGTTTGATACAGTCGCGGCCCAGGGCTTGTGCAATTTCCGCCAGCAGCGGGCTGCCGGGTGAAGTCAGGCCGTGGGCGATGGCATCGGTATCCACCACCGGCACCCCCAGTGCAGCGAACATTCTGGCCGCTTCGCTTTTGCCGCTGCCGATGCCGCCTGTCAGTCCGACGATGAACATCAAAGCAAATAGAGGTGAGCCAGTTGCGGCCCCCAGAACAGCGCGGCAATGCCGCCCAGCGCCAGATAGGGGCCGAACGGGACCGGCACGTTGCGGCCGTGGCGCGCCAGCACGATCAGGCCAATGCCGATCACCGAACCGCCCAGCGATGACAGCAGGATTACCGCCGGCAGCATCTGCCAGCCGAACCAGGCGCCGATGGCGGCCAGTAGCTTGAAGTCGCCGTAGCCCATGCCTTCTTTGCCGGTGGCCAGCTTGAACAGCCAGTAGATCGACCACAGCATGAGATAGCCGGCCACAGCGCCGGTCACTGCCGAAGACAGACTGGCGAACCCGCCGTCGAGATTGTAAAGCAGGCCGGCCCAGATCAGCGGCAACGTGATGTCGTCCGGCAGCAGCTGGGTATCGAAATCGATGAAGGTCAACGCGATCAGGGAAAAAGCGAACAGCCAGGCCGCTACCGTCATGCCGCTGAAACCGAAGCGCCACGCGATCAGCCCGGCCAGCAACCCGGTCAGCCCTTCTACCAAAGGGTAGCGGGCGCTGATGTGGATTTTGCAGGCGGAGCATTTGCCGCCCAGCGCCAGATAGCTCAGCAGCGGGATGTTCTCCCAGGCGCCAATGTTGTGGCCGCAGGCCGGGCAGGCCGAGCGCGGTGTGACCAGGTTGTAGCGGACGGATTTGGCGGTTTCCTGACCGTTCAGCTCGGCGCATTGCTGGCGCCACTCCTGCTCCATCATCCTGGGCAGGCGGTGGATGACCACGTTGAGGAAGCTGCCCACCAGCAGGCCGAATACCACCGAAACGGCGATGAAAAAGGCCGGCTGCTCGCGCAGCAGATTGGCCACTTGTAGCGGGTTTTCAAGCATGGCGCATCATCCCATCGTTGCCGGGCCTTGGCAAGGCAACGGGATGAAGGAAGCCCTTGAAATAGGGGAGTCCGCCGCCATATAACTAACGAACGGCACGGAAAGTGCCACCAAGGAGCTGAACATCATGCTGGAATCTGTGACCCCTGCTTTTTTTGACCACGGCATCGTCTGCCAGGCCGTGGTCGACCTGCCTGCCTGGCTGGAAGACCTCAGTGGAAGATCGGGCTGGCGGCTGGAGCGCGAGGAGGAGGGCGAGCTGTGCGATAGCTACGCCTTCCGTCGCGGCGCGGAAGAAATCCAGGTGGTGCTCTACCACACCGGCCATGCGACCGTCGAAAACAGCGAGACCGTGCTCTACGACGGTCATCTGAGCATGGCCGCCGGGTACGCCCGCCTGCAGTATTTCAACGCGGAAAACGGCGAACGGGTATTGCTGAACTGATATGTAAAAGTCGTAGAAGGGGTGCCTTCGCCCCGATGGTCTTTTGTCATCGCGCCGAGCGCGGCGCTCCTGCAGGCTGGCGCTTGCAACGCAGCAGTTGGCGGTGAGCGACAGCGTAAGTACACCTGGGACATCGGTCCTTGCGCCGCGAAGTATCTTCTTCTGGAGGGCTTGGGGTAAGATGGCTGTTCCCCCAACCAGCAAGGAGTTTCAGACATGAACAAGTTGATTGCCGTCGCCGTCGCATTGATGCTCTCCTGCCCGCTTGCCTTCGCCGGCACGCAACAGGACAAGATGAAGACCTGCAACGCAGAAGCGGGCAAGAAATCGCTGGCAGGCGATGAACGCAAAGCCTTCATGAAGGGCTGTCTCTCGGCCGATGCGCCAGCGCCTGCGGCTGGCGCCGTCCAGCAGGACAAGATGAAAACCTGCAATGCAGATGCGGGCAAGAAGGCACTCAAGGGCGATGAACGCAAGGCCTTCATGAAGGACTGCCTGTCGGCCAAGTAATTCGCACTGCAAAAAAGAGAAACGGGATTGCGGTGACGCAATCCCGTTTTTTCTGGACGGCAGCCCTTTATGCTTGTTCAGCGCCTTCTCAAGCTACTCTTCCAGCCCATACAACAACCCCAATTGCGGCTGCACGAACTCCATCGGCTTGCGCTTGAAGCCGCTCTTGGCAAACTGCTGCCAGCGGCCGATGACGAAGCAGATCAGCAGGTTGGCCTGGGCTTCGGGGTCCAGCCTGCGGCCGGTCTGGGTTTCGGCGATGCGCAGGCTTTGCTTGAGGGTGGATTCGACGCGGTCAAAGAGCTGGTTGATGCGCGCCTGCAGGCGGTCGTCCTCGTTGACCAGGGCATCGCCGATCAGCACGCGGGTCATGCCGGGGTTTTTCTCGGCGAACAGCAGCAGCACGGTGAGGATGCGGCGCACCTGTTTGAGGCCGTCGGTTTCCTCTGCGCTGATCTTGTTGATGAGGCCGAACAGGCTTTGTTCGATGAACTCGATCAGTCCCTCGAACATCTGCGCCTTGCCGGCGAAGTGGCGGTAAAGCGCGGCTTCCGAGACGTCGAGCCTGGCCGCCAGCGCGGCGGTGGTGATCTTTTCGCGCTTGGGGGCCTCCAGCATTTTGGCCAGGGTTTCCAGGATTTGCTGCTTGCGTTCGCCGGGTTTGGTTGCCATGGGAGTTCCTTCAAAAGTTAAGTCGCGTCAGCGACACATCGTCCCCTTCTCCCGCAAGTGGGAGAAGGCAGGGGTGAGGGCGGTTGCGGGGAGTTCCAGCACGCTGCCGATGCGGACATCCACATAGCGCGGCTTGGCTGGGCCGGGGTTGACGAAAACGGTTTTCATGCCGAGTCGCTTGGCGGTGGCCAGCGCCGGCAGGCTGTCTTCCACCATCACGCAGCGTTCGACTTTGACGCCGAGTCTGCGCAGCAGGCGCTGGAAGCCCTGCCGGGCGGGCTTGGGCTGGAAGCGGGTGGACTCGATGCTGAACACGGCCTCGAACAGGTCGCGGATTTTCAGCAGGCGCAGCACCTGCTCGGCATAAATCATGGGCGCGTTGGTGAACACCACCTTGCGCCCCTGCAGCCGCCGCAGCGCGTGACGCAGGCCGCGCGTTTTCAGCACCATGGATTCCAGTTGCGGGAACTGGTGGGTGTGGTGCAAAAAGTGGTGCGGGTCGGTACCGTGGTGGCGCATGAGTCCATGTAAAGTCGCGCCGTAGCGCTGCCAGTAGTGGCGGCGCAGTTCGCAGGCGGCCTGTTCATCCATATCCAGGTGCGTCATCAGGTAGTGCGTCATGCTGCGGTTGATGTGCTGGAACACGTGGGCGCTGGCGTTGTGCAGGGTGTCGTCAAGGTCGAAAATCCAGACACGCTGCAATTACTTGGCCCGGATCAGCGTGGACATATTATTTGGCCCGGATTAGCGTGCCGACGCCTTCGTCGGTCAGCACTTCCAGCAGCAGGGCGTGCTCGACCCGGCCGTCGATGATGTGCACCGATTTCACGCCGCTGCGCGCAGCGTCCAGTGCCGAGCTGATCTTGGGCAGCATGCCGCCGGACAGCGTGCCGTCCTCGAACAGGCCGTCGATCTCCTTGGCGGTGAGGCCGGTGAGCAGCTCACCCTTCTTGTCCAGCACGCCGGGGGTGTTGGTGAGCAGGATGAGTTTTTCCGCGCCGAGGATTTCCGCCAGCTTGCCGGCCACCACGTCGGCGTTGATGTTGTAGGTCTCGCCGTCCGGCCCAACGCCGATCGGCGCGATGACCGGGATGAAGTCGCCGGTGTCGAGAAAGGCGATGATGCTGGGGTCGATGCCGGTGATGTCGCCCACCTGGCCAATGTCGATGAATTCGCCGGGGATTTCCTTGTTCTCCATCAGCAGCTTCTTGGCGCGGATGAAGTTGCCGTCCTGGCCGGTCAGGCCGACCGCCTTGCCACCGTGGCGGTTGATCAGGTTGACGATGTCCTTGTTGACTTGGCCGCCCAGCACCATCTCCACCACGTCCATGGTTTCCTCGTCGGTGACGCGCATGCCCTGGATGAAGGTGCCCTTCTTGCCCAGCCGGTCCAGCAGCTCGTTGATCTGCGGCCCGCCGCCGTGGACGACAACCGGGTTCATGCCGACCAGCTTGAGCAGTACCACGTCGCGCGCGAAACAGTCCTGCAGCGCAGGGTCGGTCATGGCGTTGCCGCCGTACTTGATGACAATGGTCTTGTCGAAGAAACGCTTGATGTAGGGCAGTGCTTCGGCCAGGGTTTGCGCCTTCTGTGCGGCGGTGGTCGTGGTGAGCATTTACTTTTCCGGGAAAGGTTCGAATTGGTGGGTATTTTATACGGAAATTGTTGCAATGGCAGGGACATGTTTATCCTCCCTCACCCGTGGTAATCTTTCCCGGCGATGAATGAAATTGTCGAACAACAAGGCTACGCTGAACGCCGTCAGGCGCTGCTGCAAGGCTTGCGCCAGATCGTGCCGCCCGCCTGCGTGCTGAGCGAGCCAGAGGCGCTGCGCCCCTACGAATGCGACGGCCTTTCCGCCTACCGCCAGTTGCCCGGCGTGGTGTGCCTGCCGGAAACGCTGGAGCAGGCGCAGGCGGTGCTGCGTCTGTGCCGGCGCTTGCAGGTTCCGGTCGTGCCGCGCGGCGCCGGCACCGGGCTTTCCGGCGGCGCGCTGCCGCATGCCGAGGGCCTGCTGCTGGGACTGGCCAGGCTGGACCGGATCATCGAAATCGACCCGCTCAACCGCTGCGCCGTGGTGCAGCCCGGCGTGCGCAACCTGGCGCTGTCGGAGGCGGCCAGGCCTCACGGCTTCTATTACGCCCCCGACCCTTCCTCGCAGATCGCCTGCACCATCGGCGGCAATGTGGCGGAAAACTCCGGCGGCGTGCACTGCCTCAAATACGGCCTCACCGTCCACAACGTCATCGGCGTGAAGCTGCTCACCATGCAGGGCGAACTGCTGGAGCTCGGCGGCAAGGCCCTGGACGCGACGGGCTACGATCTGCTGGCGCTGGTGTGCGGCTCGGAAGGGCTGCTGGGCGTGGTGGTGGAAGTAACGGTGCGCCTGCTGCCGCTGCCGGAGCGCGCCCAGGTGGTGCTGGCGGCGTTCGACGATGTGGCGGTCGCCGGCGAGGCGGTGGGGCGCATTATTTCCGCCGGCATCATCCCGGCCGGCATGGAAATGATGGACAACCTGGCCATTTGCGCCGCCGAGGATTTTGTCCATGCCGGCTATCCGACAGATGCTGCCGCCATTCTGCTGGTGGAACTGGACGGCGAGAACCGCGAGGTGTCGGAGCAGATTTTCAGGGTACGCACTCTGCTGCTGGAAAGCGGTGCCAGCGAAGTGCGTACCGCACGCGACGAGGCCGAACGCCTGCTGTTTTGGAAGGGCCGCAAGGCCGCTTTTCCCGCCGTGGGGCGCATGACGCCGGATTACTACTGCATGGACGGCACCATCCCGCGCCGGGAACTTCCCAGGGTCTTGCGGCGCATCGCCGAATTGTCACAGGAATACGGCCTGCCGGTGGCCAACGTGTTCCATGCCGGCGATGGCAACCTGCACCCGCTCATCATGTACGACGCCAATCACCCGGACGAACTGGCGCGGACCGAGGAACTGGGTGGCAAGATATTACAGCTGTGCGTCGAGGTCGGCGGCACCATCACCGGCGAGCACGGCGTGGGCGTGGAGAAAATCGACGCCATGTGCAGCCAGTTCGGCGCGGCAGAGCTGGCACAGTTCCACGTCCTGCGCAGTGCCTTCGACCCCGACCGCTTGCTCAACCCGGGCAAAGCCGTACCCACCCTGCACCGCTGCGCCGAACTGGGCCGCATGCACGTACACGGCGGGCAGCTGCCGCATCCGGAGTTGGAGCGGTTCTGATGGAACAGCGCCTGGCCGAAACCATCCGTGCTGCCGCTGCGGAACGGCGTCAGCTGGCTATCCGTGGCAGCGGCAGCAAGACGTTTTACACCGGCGTGGCCCAGGGTGAAATCCTTGATACACGGGGCCTGCAGGGCATCGTCAGCTACCAGCCGAGTGAGCTGGTGCTCACTGCGAGAACCGGAACGTCGCTGGTCGAAATTGAGGCGGCACTGACGGAACAAGGCCAGATGCTGGCCTGCGAGCCGCCGCATTTCGGCGACGGCGCCACCCTGGGTGGTGTGGTGGCGTGCGGATTTTCCGGCCCGCGCCGGCCGTGGGGCGGTGCCGTGCGCGACTTCGTGCTGGGGGTGCGCATGGTTAATGGCCAGGGCGAAGTGCTGCATTTCGGCGGGCAGGTGATGAAGAATGTCGCCGGCTTCGACGTATCGCGCCTGATGGCGGGCTCGCTCGGCAGTCTCGGCCTGCTGATGGAGGGTTCGCTCAAGGTGTTGCCGCGTCCGGCCTACGAAATCACGCTGCGGCGGGATTGCACGCAAGCCGGGGCGCTGGCGCAATGCGCGGCCTGGGCGGCACGCCCGCTGCCGCTTTCCGCTGCTGCCTGGCTGAACGGGGCGCTGTATGTGCGTCTTTCCGCCAGCGAGGCCGCGGTACGGGCGGCGGCGCAGGCCACGGGCGGCGAGGCGGTGCCGGACGGCACGGCATTCTGGCAGTCGCTGCGCGAGCACGCTCAGCCGTTCTTTACGCTGGCCGAGGGCGAAACCCTGTGGCGGCTGTCGCTGCCGCCGGCCGCCCCGGTGTCCGATCTGGCCGGCCGTTGGTGCGACGACTGGGGTGGGGCGCAGCGTTGGCTGGTGACGGCACAGGACGCCGAGGCTGTACGCCAGGCCGCGTGCGGCGCGGGCGGCCACGCCGTGCCGTTTCGTGGCGCACAGGCCGGGCAACTCCAGCTCGCGCCGGGTTTGGCAGCACTGCATGACCGGCTCAAGGCGGCCTTCGATCCGCATGGCGTTTTCAGCCCGGTGGCCCGCTGATGCAGACCCGGTTGCCGCCAGTATTGCAGCAAACTGCTGAAGGGCGCGAGGCCGAGGCCATCCTGCGCGCTTGCGTGCACTGCGGCTTCTGCACCGCGGTCTGCCCCACCTACCGCCTGCTGGGCAACGAACTGGACAGCCCGCGCGGCCGTATTTACCTTATCAAGAGCCTGCTGGAAGGCGAGGCCATAGGCGAACAGACGCGCACCCACCTCGACCGCTGCCTGACCTGCCATGCCTGCGAAACCGCCTGCCCGTCCGGCGTGCAATACGCGCGGCTGGCAGACATCGGCCGCGCCGCGCTGGAACGGCAGGTGCCGCGCCCCTGGCCGCAGCGCCTGTGGCGCTGGCTGCTGCGCCGCACGCTGGCTTCGCCGCGCGTGTTTGCTGGCCTGCTGGCAATTGGCCGGACTGCAAGGCCGTTACTGCCTGCGCCACTCAAACGCCGCATTGCGCCAGCCACGGTCGCTGGGAGCTGGCCGCCGCCGCGCCATGCACGTCGCATTCTGGCTCCTGCCGGCTGCGTGCAACCCGCCCTGGCTCCTGGCATCGATGCTGCCATGGCGCGGCTGCTGGATGCGCACGGCGTCTCGCTGGTCAAGGTCGATACCGGCTGCTGCGGTGCGCTGGACCAGCACTTGGCCGCACCGGAGCAGGCATTGCACCGTGCCCGCGTCTACGTCGACGTGCTGTGGCCGCAGATCGAAGCCGGTGCAGAAGCGGTGGCGGTCAGCGCCACCGGCTGCGGCGCGATGGTGCGCGAATATGCCCATTTGCTGCGGGATGATTCTGCCTATGCCGCCAGGGCGGCACGCGTTTCGGCGCTGTGCCGCGACCCGGTGGAACTTCTGGAAACCTTGCCCGTGGCTGATGTTGGGCGCGGTCGCCGCATTGCCTTCCACTCGCCCTGCACACTGCAGCATGCCCTGCGGCTGGAAGGCCGCGTCGAGGCGCTGCTGCAGCGCGCCGGTTTCATCCTGCTGCCGGTAGAAGAGGCTGCGCAATGCTGTGGCGCGGCAGGCACTTACTCCATCCTGCAACCGGGGTTGTCTGAGCAGATGTTGCAACGCAAGCTCGGGTATCTGCAACAGCACGCGCCGGAATTGATCGCCACCGCCAATATTGGCTGCCTCACCCATTTGCAGGGCGGCGGTGAGATGAGCGTGGTGCATTGGGTGGAATTGCTGGCCGAGGGTGATTGATAACAAAGAGCTGGCAGTTGCAATCGACCATTGGGTCAACTGGCGCACGGAAGCCAGCCAGACTCGAGCCGCCGGCCGCGGCTATTGCTATAATTAACCGAGGGTATTACCCTGCGAGTTTCTGCTTACATGACATTCCGGGGGAGGGACACTGCATGCTGTGGGTACTGTTTTACGCGACTGCCGTTATCACACTGATCCTGTACTTCACCGGCTTCCTCACACGCCATAATCTGGAATGGCTGGTGCTGGTGTTGGCCGCCTCTGTTTTTCCTGCAGTCATCTACCTCTAGTTATCGCAAGCTTTCAGGCAAAAAAAGGCGGCCTTGCGACCGCCCAGGGAGGAGATTTTCGGTTGGAGTTTTGTTAGTTGATGGTCAGCTTCTTGCTCGATGCTACCGTTTTCTTGGGCAGTGCCAGTTCCAGCACGCCGTCGGCGTATCTGGCTTGTGATGCAGCTTCGTCGATGTCGCTGGCGACGGAGAAGCTACGTGCGACCTTGCCGTAGTAGCGTTCCGAGCGCAGGACTTTTTCGCCTTCCTTCACTTCCTTTTCCTGTTTGGCTTCGGCGCTGATCGACACCTGGTTGCCGTCGATGGTGACGTGGATGTCTTCCTTCTTCACGCCGGGGATTTCGGCGTGCACGGTGTAGCCCTTGTCGTCTTCCTTCACGTCCATCTTGATTTGTATGTCTGGCGCGCCTTCAATGCGTACCGGGCGGAAAAAGCCCTTAAATACATCATCGAACGGATCCAATGCGGAAATCTGGAACGGGTCGAAGCGGGTTACGTTAGCCATTTGATGTCTCCTTTCGTCGTGAATTGAAAAATCAAGCCAGTTCGGCCGTTAATTATTAGATGGGGAGTGTTTAACGGATTTCAAGGGCTTGCAAAGACAGAATATCCGTACACGGGCATAAAAAAAGCGGCCTTGCGACCGCTCAGGGAGGAGATGTTCGTGGAACCACTCAACTTGAAGCAAGTATAACGAATCAGTAAATAAAGGACAAGTATATCTTGATTAAAAAATACGCTGTCAGAGCACGTAACGCGCCAGATCCTCGTCCTGTGCCAGGCCTTGCAATTTGGCATTGACGTACCCGGCATCGATAGCGAGCATGCCGTCGGCATGCTTGTCGGCATCAAACGAGACTTCCTCCAGTAGTTTTTCCATCACCGTATGTAGGCGGCGCGCACCGATGTTTTCGGTATGTTCGTTGACTTGCCAGGCGATCTCGGCCAGACGGCGTACCGCATCCGGCTTGAACGCCAGCGTCACGTTCTCGGTTTCCAGCAGTGCCTGGTACTGTCGCGTGAGGCAGGCATCAGTGCCGGTGAGGATTTGCTCGAAGTCGCCGACCGAGAGCGAATCCAGTTCCACGCGGATGGGCAGGCGGCCTTGCAGTTCCGGGATCAGATCGGACGGCTTGGCGAGATGGAACGCGCCGCTGGCGATGAACAGAATGTGGTCGGTCCTGACCATGCCGTACTTGGTGGTGACCGTGGTACCTTCCACCAGCGGCAGCAGGTCGCGCTGCACGCCCTGGCGGGAGACCTCGGCGCCACTGCTTTCGCTGCGGCTGGTGATCTTGTCGATCTCGTCGAGAAATACGATGCCATTCTGTTCTACATTGTGCATGGCATGCAGCTTGATGTCGTCCTCGTTGACCAGCTTGGCGGCCTCCTCGTCGGTGATGTGTTTCATGGCATCGGCGATCTTCAGCTTACGCAGCCGGGGCTTGCCGCCGCCCATGCCCTGGAATGCGTTCTGGATCTGGCTGGTCAGTTCCTCCATGCCTGGCGGAGAGAAGATTTCCATGTGAGCGGTGGGCGCGGCCAGCTCGATGTCGATTTCCTTGGCATCCAGCTTGCCTTCGCGCAGCATCTTGCGGAATTTCTGACGCGTTTCTGAATCGGCGTGCGCGGACTCCTCGTTAAGGCTGCGGGCCGGCGGCAGCAGAATATCAAGGATGCGATCCTCAGCGGCATCGGCGGCCCGGATGCGCACCTTTTCCATCTCCTGCTCGCGCGTCTGCTTTACCGCTATTTCGGCCAGGTCGCGGATGATGGAATCCACGTCCTTGCCGACATAGCCGACCTCGGTGAACTTGGTGGCTTCCACCTTGATGAATGGCGCATTGGCCAGCCTTGCGAGGCGCCGGGCGATCTCGGTCTTGCCGACGCCGGTGGGGCCTATCATCAGGATGTTCTTGGGTTTGATCTCCTGCCGCATCGGCTCGGCCACCTGGGCGCGGCGCCAGCGATTGCGCAGTGCAATGGCGACCGCGCGCTTGGCGGCAGCCTGGCCGACGACATGTTTATCCAATTCGTGGACGATTTCCTTGGGGGTCATTTGCGACATCGTATTTATTCGAGCGTTTCGATGATGTGGTTCTGGTTGGTGTAAATGCACAGATCGGCGGCGATGGTCAGCGCTTTTTTCACGATCTCGGCTGACGGCAGATCGGTATGGTCGAGCAGGGCGCGTGCGGCAGATTGCGCATAAGCCCCGCCGCTACCGATGGCGAGTAGGCCATATTCCGGTTCCAGCACGTCGCCGTTGCCGGTGATGATGAGCGAGGACTCCTTGTCCGCTACTGTCAACATGGCTTCCAGACGTCGCAGCATGCGGTCGGTGCGCCAGTCCTTGGCCAGTTCTACCGCGCTGCGTAGCAGATTGCCCTGATGTTTTTCCAGCTTGGCTTCGAAGCGCTCGAACAGGGTGAAGGCATCGGCCGTGCCGCCGGCGAATCCAGCCAGAATGTTGCCGTGATAGAGGCGCCGCACCTTGCGCGCCGTGGCCTTGACCACGAT
>DAOMFG010000010.1:15872-16112 GCA_035429685.1 Methylophilaceae bacterium
ACCGTCGCCGCCCATGGCGACCTTGTCGCCGCGCCGCACGGAGAGGATGGTGGTGCCGTGGTATTGTTCCATGGGAATTCCTTGCAGTTTCAAACTAGATTAGGGTGGCGGCCGGGATTTCAAGGGCTAAGGCAAAATCAGCCAATGCGTTCGTTGCAATAGTTGATTATAAAACTCAACTATAATGCAAGTATCTCCAGCCATCCGTGTCATTGCCATGCCCAACCGTCTCGCCAGCGA
>DAOMFG010000011.1:0-15193 GCA_035429685.1 Methylophilaceae bacterium
GCCGTCAGCAAAGCGCAGCCAGTTTCTGCCATACGGGAGGCATTCCAGTCCGGGCAACGTCTGTTCGGCGAAAACTATCTGCAGGAGGCGCTGGAGAAAATGTCCGAGCTCGCCGACCTGCCGCTGGAGTGGCATTTTATCGGCCCCGTCCAGAGCAACAAGACACGCCCGATCGCCGAGAACTTCGCCTGGGTACACGGCGTCGATCGCCTGAAAATAGCCGAGCGCCTGAGCGAAGCGCGCCCCCCCGACCTGCCGCCGCTGCATATCTGCCTGCAGATCAATGTCAGCGGAGAAGCCAGCAAAGGCGGCATCGCCCCGCAGGAGGCCGGCGCGCTGGCACAGGCTGTTTCCTCGCTGCCAAAACTGAAACTGCGCGGCCTCATGGCCATCCCGGCACCGACAACGGACGTTGCAATGCAGCACGAGCAGTTTAGAATGCTGCGGGAAACCTTGGAATCATTGAACGGACAGGGTCTCTCTCTGGACACCCTGTCCATGGGCATGTCGCATGACTTCCCGGTGGCCATCGCGGAAGGCGCCTCCATCGTGCGGGTAGGCACGGCGATTTTCGGCGACAGGCCGGCAAAGGAACTACGGGAAACCTCATGAAAATATCTTTCATCGGTGGCGGCAACATGGCACGCGCCATCATTATCGGCCTGCTAAAAAGGGGCTGGGATGCCGCCTCCATCAATATCGTCGAGCCGGATGCCGGGAAACGCAGCGCATTGACCACCGAGTTCGGCGTCACCGTTTCCGACCAGCTGCCCAGCGTAGCCCATTCGGAGGTAATAGTGCTCGCCACCAAACCACAGCAGTTGCGTGACGCGGCCATCTTTCTTGGCAGCCTGCTCGACCGTCAGCTGGTCATCTCCATCGCCGCCGGCATCCGCTGCGCCGATCTGATCCGCTGGCTGGGCAACTACGGCGCCGTAGTGCGTGTCATGCCCAACACCCCGGCACAAGTACAGGCCGGAATTTCCGCCCTCTACGCCGCAGAAGGCGTAAATGCCACGCAGCAGCAGCAAGCGGAAAGCATCATGGGCGCGGTCGGTGCCACCCTGTGGCTGGAAGACGAGATGCAGATGGATGCGGTGACCGCACTTTCCGGCAGCGGCCCCGCCTACGTATTCTATTTTCTCGAAGCCATGCAACAGGCCGGCGTGGATCTTGGTCTGACACCTGGCCAGGCGGGCGCCCTGGCGTTGCAGACCTTTCTCGGTGCGGCCCGGCTTGCCGAGGGCAGCGGGCAGGATTTTGCCACGCTGCGGTCACAGGTCATCTCCAAGGGCGGCACCACGGAGCGCGCACTGAACAGCCTGGAGAACGCCGGGGTCAAAGCCGCCATCATCCGGGCGATTGATGCCGCAGCCAAGCGTTCGCGCGAACTCGGCGACCTGCTGGGGAAAGACTGATGAGCGCCCTGGCCCAAGCCGCCGCCTTCCTGCTCAACACGCTGTTCGGCCTGTTCACGCTGGCATTGCTGCTGCGCCTTTACTTGCAGCTGGTCAACGCGCCGTTCCACAACCCATTTTCCCAGGCCGTGGTGACGCTAACCAATTTCGCCGTCCGCCCGGCGCGCCGCATCATTCCCTCCTGGGGTTGGCTGGACACCGCATCCCTGCTGCTGGCGTATGCCTCGCAACTGCTGTTGCAACTGGGCATACTGTGGCTGAACGACTTCCCGCTGCTGGTCGCCGGGGCACAAGTCTACATCGCCTTGTTTGCCTTGGCCGCGCTTGGCATCCTCAAGCTCAGCATCTACATCTTTCTCTATGCCGTGCTGCTGTTGGCCGTCCTTAGTTGGGTCAACCCCTACACACCCTTGTCACCAGTTTTGGACAGTCTGACGCGCCCGCTGCTACGCCCCTTGCGCAAATTTATTACCAAGCCGGGCGCCATGGATCTGACGCCACTGATCATATTCATCATCGCCGAGCTGCTGTTGATGCTGCTGGTCGCGCCACTGGAGCAGCAGTTGCTGAAGCTGTTCTGACCCCACTCCCCCGCCCGCGCCTGCAGCGAGCAGTTGGAGTTTCCGGAAAATTCATTTAAAGTCATGCGGAAACGATGAATTCCGATTCCTGGCCGGGCGATAACGGCAGCAATGCCGTGTCTATTTGCGAAGGCGCGCGAGGACGCAAAGGAACGGATGACGGGTTTTCATGTTTCGGCATTGCGGGGCAAACCATCAGGCCATGAGCAACTCTCTCGAGCAGCAGATCACCGATTTCCACCATTGGCGCGACCAGATTGCGGGGGCCATCGACAATTATCGCGAATGGCGCAATGATACCGGCAACACAGACGCCATCGAGGAGCTGCGTCTTTATGATCTGGCTGAAGCGCTCCGGCGCGACCGCCTGGTACTGGCCTTCGTCGCCGAATTCTCGCGCGGCAAAACCGAAACCATCAACGCCCTGTTTTTTTCCGACTACAAACAGCGCCTGCTGCCCTGCGAGGCCGGCCGCACCACAATGTGCCCTACGGAAATATACTGGGACGCGAACGAAGAGCCCTACATCAAGCTATTGCCGATTGAGACGCGCAAATCTGATGAGGGTCTTGCCGACCTGAAAAAAAGCCCCAAGGAATGGTCAAAACTGCGCCTGGATCCTAGTTCCGCCACGGCCACGCAGGAAGCTTTCCAGGTGTTGAGCCAGCAAAAGCAGGTTTCTCTGGAGGAGGCCCGTGAACTGGGACTGTGGGATGACAACGACCCCGTTCTGGTGCATACGCTGCAAACCCTGGGCAAAGTCGAAGTGCCGGTCTGGCGCCACGCGCTGATCAACTTCCCGCACCCGCTCCTGCAAAGCGGGTTGGTCATCCTCGACACTCCCGGCCTCAATGCACTTGGCACCGAGCCCGACCTCACCCTCAGCATCATTCCCAACGCACATGCGGTGATATTCCTGCTGGCCACGGATACCGGCGTCACCAAATCCGACATGCAAATCTGGAACGACTACCTTCGCGACAAGACGAGCAGAAAACTGGCCGTACTCAACAAAATCGACATCCTATGGGATGATCTCAAGACCGAGGCAGAAATCCAGGCCATGATTCAGTCCCAGGTAGAGTCCTCGGCCAGACATCTGGGACTGGCAATTTCCGACGTCTTCGCCATCTCGGCGCAAAAGGCCTTGCTGGCACGCATCAACGGCGACAGCGCGCTGCTGAAACGCAGCGGCATCGAACAAGTGGAGCAGGTGCTGGCACAGGAATTGGTCGCTGCCAAGCACGTCATTCTGCGCCAGACCGTTGTAGGCGAGGCCGGCAACATGATGAAAGTTTCGCGCAGGGCAATCCAGCTGGAACTGACCGGCGTACGCTCCCGGCTGCAGGAACTCGATGCATTGCGCGGCAAGAACCAGGACGTGGTCATGGGCCTGATGACCGAGGCGGCGGCCGATCGCAAGGTGTATGAGGCGACCGTGCGCACCTTCGTACAGGGCAACCAGAAAGTCATGCAAATGGGTGAAGCGTTGATGCATCAGCTCAGCCTGAGGAAACTGGACGAAATGCTGGAGCAGAGCCGCCGGCAAATCGGCGACAGCTGGACCACACATGGCCTCAACCAGGGCATGAAGATGCTGATCCGGCAGACCATAGCAATGGCGGCGGACATCACGAAGCAGGGGCAGGAAATCAAGGCCATCGGCGATGATCTCTATCAGCTGTTTCACGTCAAGCACGGCTTCGAGATGCGGAATCCGCCGATACTGGACATGTCCCATTTCCACCAGAGCATGATGGCACTGCAACAAACCACCGACGAATTCTGCAACGACCCGGTCAATGTCATGACCGAAAAACATTTCCTGGTGCGCAAATTCTTCTTTAGCCTGGCAAATCTGGTACGCACCCATTTCGAGCAGGCGCACAACGAGTCCAAATCCTGGCTGAAAGAACTGCTGGCGCCACTCGCACAGCAGGTCAACCAGCACAAGTCGCAGTTGGACAAACGCACCGAGTCACTGATGACCATCCACGCCAACCTGAAATCCCTGCAGTCGAACGTCAATGCGCTGATGAATCAGGAATCCAGACTACAAAATCAGAGCACGGCGCTGGATCATATCCTGCTCAAACTGATGAAGGCGGCACAGAACAGCAGCAACCCCGCCCCGCAGCCAGCGGGCGCGGCCGAAAGACAGGCCCCCGGCGTGCCCGCATGACCTCCGCCAGCCTCGCCTCCCCGGCAGGCTGGCGCTACATCAACACGATATCGAAGGTTTCCTGCCCGTACTGGGTCTCCACCTGCAATGAAATGGGCTTGCCGATGAAGTCGGAGAGCTGCGCCAGACTTTGTGACTATTCGGCTAGGAACATCTCGATCACCTGCTGCGACGCCAGCACGCGGAATTCGCGCGCGTTGAACTGGCGCGCCTCGCGCACCAGTTCACGCAGGATTTCATAGCACACCGTCTGCGCGGTCTTGATTTCGCCGCGCGCCTGGCAGCAGGGGCATGGTTCGCACAGGATGTGCGCCAGGCTTTCCCTGGTTCTTTTTCGCGTCAGCTCCACCAGCCCCAGGCCGGAAAAGCCATGGATGCCGACACGCACCCGGTCTTTTTCCAGGGCGCGGCGCAACTCTTCCAGCACCGCCTCACGATGGCCCTCTTCTTCCATGTCGATGAAATCGACGATGATGATGCCCCCCAGATTGCGCAGCCGCAGCTGGCGCGCGATGCTCTGCGCCGCTTCCAGGTTGGTCTTGAAGATGGTGTCGGCCAGCGTCCTGCCACCGACGAAGCCGCCGGTATTGACGTCCACCGTGGTCAGCGCCTCGGTCTGGTCGAAGATCAGGTAGCCTCCAGACTTCAGTTCGACTTTGCGCGACAGTGCCTTCTCGATTTCCTGCTCGATGCCATAGAGATCGAACAGCGGCCTTTCGCCGGAATAATGCTCGATGCGGCTGAGCACGCAGCCGGCATAGTGCTCGGAAAAAGTCAGCATTTTCTGCCAGGTTTCGCGCGAGTCGACCAGAATGCGGTCGGTATGCCCGCCTACCATGTCGCGCAGCACGCGCAGCGGCAGCGTCAGGTCCTGGAACACCAGTGATCGCGCCGGCGCATCACAGCCTGATGTCTGGATGTCGTTCCATACCTTGTGCAGGTAATCAATGTCGGCACGCAGTTCATCATCCTCCGCGGTTTCCGCCATGGTGCGGATGATGTAGCCGCCCCGGTTATCCGGCGGCAGCAGTTTGAGCAGACGCTCACGCAGCGCTTCACGCTCGGCTTCGTCCTCGATGCGCTGCGACACGCCGATGTGCTCCTGCTGCGGCAAATACACCAGGAAACGGCCGGCGATGCTGATCTGCGTGGTCAGGCGCGCGCCCTTGCTGCCGATGGGCTCCTTGATCACCTGCACCATCAGCGTCTGCCCTTCGTGCAGCAGTTCCTGGATCGGCTTCTCGGTATTGGTGTCGTATTCCAGGATATCGGCCACATGCAGGAAAGCCGCGCGTGCCAGGCCAATTTCGACGAAAGCCGACTGCATCCCCGGCAGAACCCGGCATACAACCCCCTTGTACACGTTGCCTACCAGCCCCAGAGAACCGGCACGCTCCAGTAGCAGTTCCTGCACCGCGCCCTGCTCCATGGCCGCCACCCGCGTTTCCTGCGGGGTGACGTTGATCAGTATTTCTTCGCTCAAAGCAGCTTGACTCCAAATTTCTTTAATAACTGCGCCGTCTCATACACCGGCAGCCCCATCACCCCGGAATAGCTGCCTTCGATACGGCGGATGAAGGCCCCTGCCAGCCCCTGGATGCCATAAGCGCCAGCCTTGTCGCGCGGCTCGCCGGAGGCCACATAAGCGGCGATCTCGTCCTCACCCAGCAGCGCCACTTCGACCTGGGTACTGGACAGCGCCACTTCGACCCGGCCATCATGCGCCAGTGCAATGGCGGTATGCACCGCATGCCAGCGGTCGGACATGCGCCGCAACATGGCTGCGGCATCGACGTCGTGTTCCGGCTTGCCCAGAACCATGCCGTCGATACACACCGTGGTATCCGCCGCCAGTACCGGACGGGGCGGCAACCCCTGCACCGCAAGCCGCTGCACGCACACCAACGCCTTCGCGCGTGCGAGCCGCAGCACGTAATGCTCCGGCGACTCGTCCGGCAGCACCGACTCGTCGACATCTGAAGGCAGTACCTCAAAACTCACACCAAGCTGTTCCAGTAACTCTCCCCGGCGCGGCGAGCGCGAAGCCAGGTATATATGCGGGGGCTTCAGCATCGCTCCAGCCCGGATTCCACCCGCTCCCGACTAGCCTTCCCCACCAGCAACTCCACCAGCGTCAGGGCAAAATCCATGGCTGTGCCCGGGCCGCGCGAAGTGACAATGTTGCCGTCTACCACCACCGCATCGCTGCAGTAATGATGCGAACCCGGCAATTGGTCGAGCACGCCGGGAAAACTGGTGGCATTTTTGCCTTGCAGCAGGCCGGCCGCGTGCAGCGCCATCGGCGCGGCGCAGATGGCGGCAACGTATTTTCCGGAAGCCGCCAGCTGCTTCATCAATGCGATCACTCGGGCATCGTTCTTCAGGTGCTCGCTGCCGGGCATGCCGCCGGGCAGCACGATCATGTCGAAAGCCTGGTGCAGCACCTGCCCCAGTTCGGCATCCGGCAGCAGTACCGTGCCGCGACTGGCAACTACCGGCCCCGGCAACAGCCCCGCCGTAATGACTTCGATGCCGGCGCGGCGTAAGATGTCGATTACCGTAACAGCCTCCAGCTCTTCGCATCCCTGCGCGAGCGGAATCAATACTGTGGCCACTTTGATGTCCTGTGTGTCAGTTCGCGGGTTGATACTAACGCATCCGACAAGGGCCAGCAATTGAGCAACCCGTCTGGATTCTCTTGGATTGCTGGCTTGAGCTTACCCTCATCAGGTAAAATCGAGTTTCTTGCACTGAAACAACCCATGATCTGGAAACCCAACGTCACCGTCGCCGCCATCATCGAGTGTGATGGAAAATTCCTGCTGGTGGAGGAAGAGACCGCCGACGGCGTGATGTTCAACCAGCCGGCTGGCCATCTGGAAAACGGCGAATCGCTGCTGGATGGGGTGGCACGCGAGGCTTGGGAGGAAACCAGCCATCGCTTCCAGCCGACCGGGCTGTTGGGCGTGTACCACTGGAAACACCCGAAGAAAGACATCACCTATCTGCGCTTCGCCTTCATCGGCAACGTCACCGACCACGATCCGTCGCACCCGTTGGATGCAGGAATCCTGCGTGCGGTGTGGATGACTCCGGACGAGATCCGCGCCACGCAGGACCGCCATCGCAGTCCGCAAGTTCTGACCTGCATCGAACACTATATGGCCGGCCGCTGCTTCCCGTTATCGGTATTGACCCATTTATGAAAAAACAGCGCGTGGTCGTCGGCATGTCCGGCGGCGTGGATTCATCGGTGACCGCCCTGCTGCTGAAACAGCAAGGCTACGAGGTGGTCGGCCTGTTCATGAAGAACTGGGAGGACGACGACAGCGAGGATTTCTGCCCGGCCAAACAGGATTTGATCGACGCCGTTTCGGTGGCAGACCGTATCGGCATCGACATCGAGGCGGTGAATTTCAGCAAGGAATACAAGGACAAGGTATTCGCCAATTTTCTGCAGGAATATCGCGCCGGCCGCACGCCCAACCCCGATATCCTATGCAACTCGGAGATCAAGTTCCGCGCTTTTCTAGACCACGCCATGAGCATGGGCGCGGACAAGATCGCCACCGGCCACTATGCCCAGGTGCGCGAAGCGGCCAGCCTGTTCCAGTTATTGAAGGCCGAAGACGGCTCCAAGGACCAGAGCTACTTCCTCTATCGCCTCAACCAGGAGCAACTGTCGAAAACGCTGTTCCCGCTGGGCAAATACCTCAAGCGTGAAGTGCGCGAGATGGCCAGAAAAGCCGGACTCGCCACCAGCGAGAAGAAGGACTCCACGGGCATCTGCTTCATCGGCGAACGGCCGTTCCGCGAGTTCCTGCAGCGCTACATGCCGACCGAGCCTGGCGACATGCACACCCCGGAGGGAAAACTGGTGGGACGCCACCACGGCCTGATGTACTACACCCTGGGTCAGCGTCAGGGACTGGGCATCGGCGGCTCCAGGGAGGGTGACGGCGAGCCGTGGTATGTGGCGGCCAAGGACATGGCCAGGAACGAACTGGTGGTGGTGCAAGGGCATGATCACCCGCTACTGTTGAGCGACCGCCTGAACGCCGGCCAGATGCACTGGATTTCCGGGAGCGCCCCGCGCACGCACTGGGTCTACGCCGCAAAGACGCGCTACCGCCAGGCCGATGCACCGTGCGAAATCGACGCCATCGATGGCGATCGCTGCGAAATCCGTTTTGGTGATTCGCAATGGGCGGTGACGCCGGGGCAATCGGTAGTGGTCTACGAGAGCAACGTCTGCCTGGGCGGCGGCATCATCGAATGAACATCCCGGCGTGTGCCGCCTCGGTAATGGCACGCACGCCGGGATGGGCAAAACTGCGGTCGGGCATGAGCGCGTAGAATTCCTCGCGAACTTCTTCCACCCGTCCGACCAGCCTTACCCCGTACTGCACCTCGATCTCATCAGCCAACACCGCCGGAGAAGGGAAGAAGCCTCCCCCTTCCTGTCCGAAAGCTTTCATCAACGCCCCGTCGTCAAATTCTCCCACCACGCGTGGGGCAATCCGCAGCCGTTCCAGCCAGCGCTCGATACGGCCACGCACCGTGGCATCGTCGCCCGGCATGAACAATGGCGCATCATCCAGGCAGCGCGGAAACTCGCCACAGCTCTCTGCCAATGCTGGCGCGGCGAAGAAAGCCAGCGCACTCTCCCCCAGCTTGCGGCTTAACCCACGCACTCCCATGCTTTCCGGGATGGGCCGGTCGGCCAGCACCAGGTCCAGCTTGTGCAGCGATAATTCCGTCAGCAGACGGTCCAGTTTGCCCTCGCGGCATATTAGCCGTAGCGGCTCCGCCAAGTGCCTCGCCGGTGCCAGCAGGCGGTAGGCCAGCGCTTTTGGCACCACGTCGGTAATGCCGACACGGAATGGCAAGGCCAGCACCCCGCGCCGTGAGGCCAGGGCGGCTTCCAGTTCATCCCCCAAGGCGAATATCTGGTCGGCATAGCTCAACGCCAGACGGCCTGCCTCGGTTAGTTCCAGGCCGCGCCCGGCTGGCCGGAACAGCGTCGCATCCAGTCCCTGCTCCAGCAATTTGATTTGCGCGCTGATCGTTTGCGGAGTGAGGTGCAGACGCTCGCTGGCGCGTGCCACGCTTCCGCTGCGCGCAACTGTCCAGAAGTAATGTAGATGCTTGAAATTCACACGTCACCTCCCAGACATCAGAATATTCGATAAATACGAATTATATCCAATATATATTCGACTTTATCTGATATTTAATTGCGCGTATGGTGTCGGTCTATGTGCGTGGCAAGTCAATCGCCACGCAGACCATCAGGAGATTTTTATGAAACGCATCATGCTTTTTCTTGCCACCAACCTGGCTATCGTGTTGGTGCTGTCCGTCACCATGCGCATTCTGGGGGTGGAGCCCTATCTCAATGCCAACGGCCTCAATCTCGGAGCGCTGCTGACGTTCGCCGCAGTCATGGGTTTCGGTGGCTCCTTGATTTCACTGGCCATTTCAAAATGGACCGCCAAGATGTCTGTCGGCGCTCAAGTCATTACAAGCCCGCAGAATGCACAAGAACGCTGGCTAGTGGAAACCGTGGAACGTCAGGCGCAGGCGGCAGGCATCAGGACGCCCGAGGTGGCGATCTACGAATCTCCCGACGTCAATGCTTTCGCCACCGGCATGAGCAAGAACAGTTCGCTGGTCGCCGTTTCCACCGGACTGCTGCAAAAGATGACGCGCCAGGAAGCGGAAGCCGTCCTCGGGCACGAAGTCTCGCATGCGGCCAACGGCGACATGGTGACGCTGGCGCTGATCCAAGGCGTGGTCAACACCTTCGTCATGTTTTTGTCACGCGTGGTCGGATACCTGGTGGACAAGGTGGTATTCAAGACCGAGCGCGGCCATGGGCCAGCTTTCTTCGTCACCATGATCATCGCCGAACTGATACTGGGTATCCTGGCATCGGTCATCGTCATGTGGTTCTCGCGCCAGCGCGAATTCCGCGCAGACCGTGGTGGGGCAAACCTTGCCGGACGGCAAGGCATGATCAACGCCCTGAAACGCCTGCAATCGCTGCAGGAGCCGCAGCCGCTACCAGACAAGATGGCAGCATTTGGCATCAACGGCGGGCGTAGTGGCCTGATGCGCCTGTTCACGACCCACCCGCCGCTGGAAGAGCGCATCGCCGCGCTGGAAGCCGCCGACGACCTGGCTGGCCACTGATGGAACTGTCCAGCGTGGTCACCCCGGCCTTCTGGGCCGGGTTCATCCTGTTCGTGCTGGCCATGCTGGCGCTTGATCTTTATGTGTTGGGCGGCAAAAATGCGCACAAGGTTTCCGCCCGCGAGGCGCTGGGCTGGACACTGGTCTGGGTAACGCTGGCACTGACCTTCAACGGCCTGCTGTGGTGGTGGCTGGATGGCACGCTGGGAGGGAAAATCGCTAACGAGAAGGCGCTGGAATTTCTTACCGGCTACCTGATTGAGCTGTCGCTGTCGGTCGACAACATTTTCGTTTTTATCATGATTTTTACTTACTTCGCAGTGCCGGCAGAATATCAGCGGCGGGTGTTGATCTACGGGGTTGTCGGTGCCATCGTCCTGCGCGCCAGTATGATTCTGGCCGGCACGCTGCTAGTCGCAAAATTCCATTGGATCCTTTACGTCTTCGGCGCATTTCTGGTGATCACAGGCTTCAAAATGCTGATCTTCGCCGACAAGGAAGCCGATCTCGAGAGCAACCCGGTACTGCGCTGGATGCGCGGCCACCTGCGCGTCACCCGTGACTACCACGGCGAAAAGTTCGCTGTCATCAAGGACGGTGTGCGCTGGTTCACCCCGCTGTTCCTGGTGCTCATTCTGATCGAAACCTCGGACGTGATTTTCGCGGTTGACAGCATTCCGGCCATCTTCGCCGTGACCACCGACCCGTTCATCGTGTTTACCTCCAACATCTTCGCCATCATGGGACTGCGCGCCCTTTATTTTCTGCTTGTGGACATGGCAGACCGCTTCCACTTGCTGAAATACGGCCTCGCCCTGGTGCTGGTGTTTGTAGGGACCAAGATGCTCATCGCCGATTTTTATAAAGTGCCGATCGGCATGGCACTTGGGGCGGTCGCCATCCTGTTGCTCAGCACGGTCGCCGCTAGCCTCATTGCAACCCGGCAATCCAGAGTAAAATCGCCTCATTAAACCCTTTGAAGGATCGCTGCATGAAAGTCATCGAAAGCAAGCTGGAAAACTTTATATTCAACAGCCGCTGGCTGCTGGCGCCGTTCTATATTGGGCTGGTGCTGGCATTGGGGTTATTGCTGGTGATGTTCGGCAGGGAGTTCATCCATTTCGTGCCACTGGCACTGCACGGAGCGGAAAAGGATGTGATTATCGGCATTCTGTCGCTGATTGACGTGGTGATGGTGGCCAACCTTCTCATCATCATCGTGTTTGCCGGCTACGAAAACTTCGTCTCGCAGATTGAAACCGGTGACCATGTTGACCGGCCATCCTGGATGGGGCATGTCGGCTTCTCCGAACTGAAGATGAAGCTGATCGGTTCTATTGTCGCCATTTCCGGGATCGAACTGCTCAGAACCTTCATGCACCTGACAGGAACCGCCACGACCGAGCTATCATTTGGGGAATGGAACGCGCTACTGGCGTGGAAGGTTGGCATCCACCTGACATTCGTTGTTACGGGCGTGCTGTTCGCACTGAGCGATCGCATCGGCAGCGACAAGAACGGTGGCCACTGACAAAAACGTAAGGTGTCGCAGCAGCGACGCCTTATTATTTCAGGCGGCCTGGGGAACGGTATCCTTGAAGGAAGGACGGCTCAGCAGTTGCTGGTAAAGCCGATCCAGGTTGGGGTATTGCTCACGCCAGTTGATTTCCGGCATGCGCAGGGCAACATAACACAGCATCACTCCCACAGCGATATCCGCCAGTGTGAAGCGCTCGCCCATGACCCACTTGCCGTCGCCGAGGCCCTCTGCCAGCGTGGCCAAGCCGCGCTGCACCTTGAGCGCCTGTCGCTCGATGACTGTTTCATCCTGCCTCTCCGGCGCACGCCGTCCTTCCATCACCACCGCCACCGCCGCATCGCAGATGCCGTCCGCCAGCGCCTCCCAGCGACGCACTACGGCGCGATGGTTGTTGTCCTGCGGAATCAGGCGCGCGACCGGCGTCTTGTGGTCCAGATAGTCCACGATCACGATCGAATCGTACAGGCTGGTGCCGTCATCCAGCACCAGAGTCGGCACCTTGCCCAACGGGTTGTACGCGGGCACCGGCGAGTCGGGCGCAGCCAAGGACGGTACTTCCACCATCTCGCACTCAATATGCTTCTCGGCCAGCATGACGCGCACCTTGCGCGCATAGGGGCTATTGGGAGTCATGAACAGTTTCATAGTCACTCACGGAGTGGTATTAAGTAATTGGGCATTATAATTCACAAATGCAGATTTCCCCCGCAGACATTGAACGAAGCGTACGTTTTGCCCTTGAGGAAGACATCGGCGGCGGCGACTTAACGGCACTCCTGATCCCGCCGGGGCAGGAAGCGACGGCGTGCGTCATCAGCCGCGACAGCGCAGTATTATGTGGCCGCGCCTGGTTTGACGCCTGTTTTCGCCTGCTGGACAATGGCACCCGGATCCATTGGCTGGCGACGGAAGGCTCGACAATAAGCCCCAACCAGACATTATGCGAAATTCGCGGCACGGCCAGGAGCCTGCTGACGGCAGAACGGAGCGCACTCAACTTTCTGCAAACCCTGTCAGCCGTAGCGACCCTCACCCGGCGCTATGTCGACGCCGTTGCCGGTACTGGCGCGGCCATCATGGATACCCGAAAAACCTTGCCCGGGCTGCGGCTGGCGCAAAAATATGCCGTTACTGTCGGCGGCGGGAAAAACCAGCGCGTCGGGCTCTACGATGGGGTGTTGATCAAGGAAAACCACATCGCGGCGGCGGGCGGTATCCAACAGGCGCTTGCCGCAGCACATCAGGCGTCCGGCGACACCCCGGTCCAGATCGAGGTGGAAACCCTGGAACAACTGCAAACTGCGCTGGATGCCGGCGCGACACTGGTGCTGCTGGATAACTTCACACACGACCAGATGCGCACCGCGGTTGTATGCAATGCCGGCCGCGCACAACTGGAGGCCTCCGGTAATATCACGCTGGACAATGTGCGCGCCGTAGCCGAAACCGGGGTGCATCGGATTTCCATCGGCGCATTGACCAAGAACATCCAGGCCATCGATCTTTCCATGCGCTTCGAAGTTGGAGCGTGATAGGATTAATCCATGAAGCCAGATCAACCACCCGCTGCCAAGAGCCATAAGCTGACGCTGGGCGAGGTCCTGCGCCTGATGGTACACGACGGCATGGTCCCCAAGGACATTGCGGAACAGCTGTTCAAGGATCGGCAACTGGACAGCTCCAACCTGCACCCGCTGGCTGTCATTGCATACCAGCAATGGAAGAACCCGCGGTCGCCGGGCAAGCCCTTCACGCTTGAATTCCTCACCGAATGGCTGGCCAACCGTATTGGCGTGCCCTATTTCCACATTGATCCACTCAAGCTCAACTTCAGCGCGATTGCTGGCATCGTTTCCAAAAACTATGCCGAACGGCTGCGCATCATGCCGGTAAAAGTCTCCGAACATGAAGTCGTCATCGCCACGGCCGAACCTTTCCTCAATGATTGGGTAGCGGATCTGGAACGCATCCTCAGTCTTAAAATCCAGCTGGTCATGGCCAACCCACTGGAAATCAACCGTTATCTGCCGGAGATTTACAACCTGGCCAGTTCAGTACAGATGGCCGACGATGCCAAGGCGGGACAGGTGGTCGGCGTGCAGAATCTGGAGCAGTTGATCGAACTGGGCAAGAACAAGAGCCTGGATGCCAACGAGCATCATGTGGTCACCATCGTCGACTGGTTGTTCGAATATGCCTTTTCACAGCGCGCCAGCGACATTCATCTGGACCCGCGCCGCGATGTCGGCAACGTGCGCTTCCGTATCGACGGCGTGCTACACCAGGTCTACCAGTTGCCGCCCAACATCACCAACGCCATTACCAGCCGTATCAAACTGCTGGGACGCATGGACATGGTGGAAAAGCGCCGGCCGCAGGACGGGCGCATCAAAACCGTGCGCGCCGACGGCACCGAGATCGAACTGCGGCTGTCCACCATGCCCACCGCCTTCGGCGAAAAACTGGTGATGCGTATTTTCGACCCCCAGATCCTGGTACGCGATTTCACCAGCCTGGGCTTTTCGCAGGAACAGCTGACGACCTGGAACAATTGGACCAGCGTATCCAACGGCATCATCCTGGTCACCGGGCCAACCGGCTCCGGCAAAACCACTACGCTATATTCCACCCTCAAGCAGCTGGCCTCGCCGGAAGTCAACGTCAGCACGGTGGAAGACCCGATCGAAATGATCGAACCCGCCTTCAACCAGATGCAGGTCCAGGCCAATATCGGCCTCAGCTTCGCCGATGGCATACGCACCCTGCTGCGCCAGGATCCAGACATCATCATGGTGGGCGAAATCCGCGACATCGAAACTGCGGAAATGGCGATCCAGGCCGCACTGACCGGGCATCTGGTGCTTTCTACGCTGCATACCAACGACGCCCCCTCTGCCATCACCCGCCTGCTGGAACTGGGTGTGCCAGCCTACCTGATCAACTCTACCCTGGTGGGTGTCATGGCACAGCGCCTGACACGCACCCTGTGCCCGCAGTGCAAGGAAGCCGGGGAAATCCGCGAGGAAGCATGGCAGGACCTGGTCCATCCCTGGAAAGTTTCCAAGCCGGCGCAAGTCAGCCGCGCCGTAGGCTGCCTTGACTGCCGCATGACCGGCTACCTCGGCCGCACCGGCCTTTATGAACTGCTGCCAATCAGCATGGAGATGCGCAGGCTCATCACTAAGGATGCCGATCTCGGCAAAATCAAGACCCAGGCCCATCGCGAGGGCGTGAAATCATTGCGCTTCAATGGCGCGGAGAAAATCGCGGCCGGAAT
>DAOMFG010000012.1:0-15171 GCA_035429685.1 Methylophilaceae bacterium
GGTGATGTCGCCCGGCGCAAGGTGCATGATGAGGAACGAGATCAGGCTGATGCCGACCAGTAGCGGCACCATCCAGAACAGGCGTCTGAGCAGGTAGCGTGTCATTGGGCGGAAATCTCGGTACGGCGCAACGGCTCGGGAATGTACCACTCGTAGGCGTTATGGCCGATGCCGGCCGGCGGCGCCGGGTTGTCGATGCCCTTGACGCGCTTGTGGATGGCGGGCAGGCCATAGCCGGCGTACAAGTAGACGATGGGGCTGTCTTCCAGCAGGATTTTGGCGAACTGGTGGTAAATTTCCTGACGCTTGTCCGGGTTCAGTTCCAGCCGTCCCTGTTCCAGCAGCTTGTCCACCTCGGGGTTGCTGTAGCCGATGAAGTTGAACTGGCCCGGCGCTTGTTGCGAGGAGTGCCAGATGTTGAACTGGTCCGGTTCCTGCCCTAGCCCCCAGCCCAGCAGGACCACATCGAAATCGCCGGTCTTGATGAAGCGGCCGATGAAGCTGGCCCATTCCAGCACGCGAATTTTGACGTCGATGCCGATGTCCTTGAGACGGCGCTGGATCAGGGTCGCGCTCATCTCCCGCTGCTTGTTCTGGTTGGTGAGGATCTCGAACGCCAGCGGCTTGCCGTCTTTGTCCAGAATGCCGTCACCGTCATGGTCGGCGTATCCGGCGTCCTTCAGTAGTTGTTTGGCTTTTTCCGGGTCGTAGGGATAAGGGTGCAACCTGGGGTTGCTCCAGCGTGTGCCCGGCTTATAGGGGGAGGCTACCGGCTCTCCCAGCCCCAGCAATACGCCGTCTATGATTTCCTGCTTGTCGATGGCGTAGTTGATGGCCTGGCGTACACGCTGGTCGTCAAATGGCTTGTGCTTGAGATTGAAGCCGAGGTAGGTGTAGGCGTTGCCCAGTTCCTTGTACAGGGCGATCTTCTGGTTCAGTTCGGGGCGGGCGGGGAAGATGCGTGCGTACTGGATTGGGCTGAGGCCCATGCTGTCGATATTGTCAGCCATCAGCTCCAGAAACTGGGCCGCCGGGTCGGGGATGAAGCGCGACAAAAGCCGGTCGATGCGGGCTTGGCCCTGGGTGGCGTTGGGATTGCGTACCAGTGAGATGCGCTCGCCGTTGGTCCATTCTGCCAGCTGGTAGTAGTGGCTGCCAACGGGATGGCGGGCAAAGGCGGTGGTGTTAATGTCCTGACCTTGCAGCAGATGCTTGGGCAGGATTTGCAGGCCGGCCCAGGAATCCAGCGCGGGCGCATAAGGCTGGGCATAAGAAACACGGAATGTCTGTGCGTCCGGCGCCTCTGCCCTGATGACCAGCTTGTAGTCGGCGCCATAGGGGGTACGCGTATTGTCGTCGGTGACTAGTTTCCAGGTGAACAGCGCGTCTGCACTGGTCAAGGGTGCGCCGTCCGCCCACTTGAGATCGGGTTTGAGGTGGAAAGTAATGGTTTTCTGGTCGTCGGAGATGTCCCAGGACTTGGCCAGTTCGCCTTCCAGTTCCAGGTTCTTGTCGTACTTGAGCAGGGTGTTGAAGATATTGGCGGCGATGGCGGAGGCGGCCGATTCCCCGGCTAGCATCGGGATCAGGCCGCTGGGCTCGCCGGCCATGGCATCCACGAGTGTGCCGCCCGATTGCGGCGGATAGGGACGATTGAGATCGGCGTTTGAACTGTCAGCGGGCCGCCCGCATGCGGCGAGCAGGAAAAATGCCGCCAGAAACGGCAACAGCTTACGCGGCATCCGGCTTGAAGATTGTCAGTTTATGTCCTGGAACCAGTCGGTCGCCACTCAGCCTGTTCCAGCGCTGCAGATCGTTGGTGGCGACATCGAATTTGCGTGCAATTTCTGTCAGGGTGTCGCCACGGCGAACGACGTAGTGAATTTTTTCCGGCGCGCTGCTGGCCCTGGTTCGTACTGTAGATTCGTTGGCAATGTCTGCCCGTACCAGCAATACCTGGCCGCTACGCAGCTTGCGAGATTTAAGATGGTTGAGCGCGACCAGGCTGTTGGCGGACATGTCATAGCGCTTGGCAACGCTGTTGACGCTATCTCCTTTTTTCACGACATGGTGCTTCGTATCCGGGGTTGCGCCAGCTTGTTCGGGGGCCTGCGTGGCAGTTTCTGCTACCGATAATGCGGATTCGCCGCCCGTTTGGGCGGGTACCAGCAGAATGCTGGGCTGGCTGAGCTTGCCGCCTTTGCCGACAATATCGTTGACATCGCGTAGTTGCGCCAGGCTGATGCCAAACTTGCGGGCAATGGCGTCCTGACGCTCGCCGCGCTTGGCGTTATAGGTTTGCCAGCTCACCAGAGGCTGGTTGTAAGCGGCGAGGTTGGCGCTGAATTCCTCGGCCTTACCTACCGGCAGCAAAAATTCATGCGTGGGTCCGCTGGAGGTCAGCACCGGACGGTTGTATTCGGGGTTGAGCGCCAGGAATTCTTCCTGAGATATCCCGGCAAGCTTGGCGGCCAGGCTGGCATCGATTTGCTTGGGCGCCTGTACTGTCGTGAAGTAAGGCTGGTTGGCGATGGGCCGGATATCCAGGCCATACTGCTCGGGGTTGGTGACAATGTTCTTGACCGCTTGCAACTTGGGTACGTAATTCTTGGTTTCCGCTGGCAGGCTGAGGCTTTGGTAGTCGGTCGGCAAGCCCTGCTTGCGGTTGCGCTCGATGGCGCGCATTACCGTGCCCTCGCCGGCGTTGTAGGCTGCCAGCGCCAAGTCCCAACTGCCGAACATCACGTGAAGCTTCTGCAAGTAATCAAGCGCCGCATCGGTGGCCGCCATCACGTCGCGGCGGTTGTCCACCCACCAGTCCTGTTTGAGGCCGAAGTGCTTGCCGGTAGAGGGAATGAATTGCCAGATGCCAGAAGCGCGGCTGGTGGAATTGGCCTGCGGGTTGAATGCGCTTTCCACCATGGGCAGCAGGGCGATCTCGGTCGGCATGCCGCGCTTTTGCACTTCCTCGACGATGTGGTAGAGATACTTCTGGCTACGGCCGACCATGCGCCTGACATAGTCGGGCCGCGCGGCGTACCAGGATTCATGCGTCGCAGTGAAAGGGGAGCGCAGTTCCGGCATGGCGTAACCGCCCTTGATGCGTTGCCACAGGTCGTTGCTGTTCGCCTGGGTCGGGGCGGCTGCGCCATTTTCACCGCTGTCTTGTACCAGCGGTGGCAGTTGCTGCACGCTATCCGGGGCTTGTGGCAGGGATTCGTAGTTGAACAGTTCGCTGTCGCGACGTCCGTACACCTGGGCATCGCTGTAATAGGTGATTTCATCGCCGGCGGCGTTGGTGTCGGCGTGTGCGGGCGCGAGGTAGGGTAGGGACAGAATAACCAGTTGCAGCAGGTGTTTTACAGCCATGTCGCGGTTCCCTGGCAGGCAAAAATTATTGCAATGCTATCCCCTAACAAGGGCTGCCGTCAAGGTGTGAATTGGCTGAAATTCTGATAGCAACTAAATGATTAGAATGAATTTTTAAGCTTCCTGATGGCACAGAACACCGCTGCCGGATCATTGCCTTCGAATGGGGCTGTCGCCATGGCCGCAGACTGAACGCTGGCGGAGTCGCAGCGCAGAAAGGGATTGGTGGCGCATTCCAGCGCTAAAGAAGAAGGCAGGCTGGGGCGTCCATCAGCCCTGCAACGCTCGACATCACGCTTGCGCAGCGCGAGATCCGCATTGCCGGGATCCACGGCCAGCGCAAACCGGATGTTGTCCAGTGTGTACTCATGAGCGCAGTAGACCCGGGTTTGCAGTGGCAACGCGGCCAACCGCTGCAGTGAGGCGTAGAGTTGCTCGCAACTGCCTTCGAACAGGCGTCCGCAGCCGCAGGAGAACAGGGTGTCGCCACAGAACAGCGAATTTGCGCCATAATAAGCCACGTGGTCCAGCGTGTGGCCGGGCGTTTCAAGGACTTGCAGGCAGATGTCCAGGGTGGTCAGGTCAATGCAGTCGCCTTCGCCAACCGGCTGATGCGGGAAAGCGTAGTGGCCTTTGCGCGGAGCATAAACAGATATCGGGAATGTGCGAACCAGCTCGGTGACACCGCCGATGTGGTCGTCATGGTGGTGCGTGACCAGAATGGCGTCGAGCTGGAGTTGTTGCTCGGCGAGCAGCGCCAGGACTGGCGCCGCATCCCCCGGGTCGACCACCACGGCATGGCCCTTCCGCCGCAACAGCCAGATATAGTTATCCCGGAAAGCCGGGATGGGGATCACTTCCAGCATCATGACAACAACATACACCGATCAGGACTGGCTGCAAACCCCGCTAGCGCAGTATCTGCTGGAGCGGGAGCAGGTGCTCTATGATGCCGTGGTAGCCGATGTTTTTGGCTTCAACGCCATGCAGCTGGGCATGCCGCAAGTTGATCTGCTTCGCGACAGCCGCATCCCGTTCCGCTTTCGCGCCTCGCCTTGGGGGAATGTGCCGGTGCGGTGCCAGTTCACGCAACTGCCTTTTGCCACCAATAGCGCGGATTTGCTGCTGCTGCCGCATGTACTGGAATATTCCGCCAATCCGCATGACACGCTGCGCGAAGCCGAGCGCACCCTCGTGCCGGAAGGACATTTGATACTCAGCGGATTCAATCCGGTCAGCTTGTGGGGCATGCGCCGCCTGTTTGCCAGGCAGCAATCCTATCCGTGGTCCGGCCGTTTTCTGTCTTTGCCGAGAGTCAAGGACTGGTTGGCGCTGCTTGGCCTGGAAGTGGTGGCCGGGCGCATGGGATGCTATGCGCCCCCTTTCGGCAAGGAAAAGTGGATCGCCCGCTGCCGCTTCATGGATAAGGCCGGAGACCGCTGGTGGCCAATGCTGGGCGGGGTTTATTTTCTGGTGGCAAAGAAGCGGGTGGCCGGCATGCGCCTGATCCGGCCAAACTGGAATAGCTCGAAAGTGGTGCAGATGCTCATGCCCAAGCCCACACAAAAAACGGAATGTCAGAGAACCGAGCATGGAAAATAGGGTAGAAATCTACGCGGATGGCGCCTGCAAGGGCAACCCCGGCCCCGGCGGCTGGGGTGCCTGGCTGAGCTATGCTGGCAAGGAGAAGGAGTTGTGCGGCGGTGAACCGCTGACCACCAACAACCGCATGGAATTGCTCGCGGTCATCCGCGCGCTGGAGGCGCTTAAGCGCGGCTGCAAGGTGCGTGTGCACACCGATTCGCAATACGTCCACAAAGGCATCAGCGAGTGGATCACTGGCTGGAAGGCGCGCGGCTGGCGAACCGCCGACAAGAAACCGGTCAAGAACGACGACCTCTGGCGCTGCCTGGACGAACTGGCGCAACAGCATGACATCGAATGGGTGTGGGTCAAGGGACATGCCGGCAACGTGGGCAATGAACGGGCGGATGAATTGGCGAATCGCGGAGTAGAAGCACTGAAATGAGACAGATTTTTCTCGATACCGAAACCACCGGCCTCGATCCGGCGCAGGGGCACCGCATCATCGAAATCGCGGCGGTGGAAGTGGTGAACCGCCGCCTGACCAACAACCATTTCCATGTCTACCTCAACCCGGATCGGGAGATCGACCCCGGTGCGCAGGAGGTGCATGGCATCACGCTGGAGTTTCTGCAGGACAAGCCGCGTTTTGCCGACACCGTGGACGAGCTTCTGGATTTCATCACCGGGTCGGAGCTGGTGATCCACAATGCCCCGTTCGATGTCGGTTTCCTCAATGCCGAGCTGGGTTTGCTGAACAGGGGGCGTATTCAGGCGGCCTGTGCCGGCATCGTCGATACGCTCAAGATGGCGAAGGAGCTGCGCCCGGGGCAGCGCAACAACCTCGACGCCCTGTGCCGTCACTACGGCATCGACAATTCCGCGCGCACCCTGCACGGCGCCTTGCTGGATGCCGAGCTGCTGGCTGACGTCTACCTCGCCATGACGCGCGGCCAGGAAAGTCTGGTGATGGAAATGGAGGTCGAGAAGCCAGGAGCCGAGGGCCTGCCGGCTATCCGGCGTAGCCAGCCGCTGGTGGTACTTCATGCCGACGCCGATGAACTTGAGGCGCATCGGCAATACCTGAGTGGTCTGGACAAGGCGGCGGGTGGCATCGGCCTGTGGAACCAATCCCGGACAGAGCTCAAGACCTGAACAACTTGTCTAGGCAGGCTAGGGCGATTTTTCCCGATAGGCGCCAACGCACTCGCGTAGCGTGTCGAACAGATGGTTTGCGCCTATTGCTTCGGTCAGGCCCAGTTGGTCGAGATCGTTTCTCAGGCGCTCGTTGACGTGGGCAAATGCCAGACTGACACCCTGTTTTTCCAGGTCTTCGTGCAGTTCTCTCAGCACCCCGCCTGCTGAGTAGTCCACGCCGGTAATCGCGCCGGCGTCGATCACCAGCCACTTGACCGGCTCCGGCGCATCGCTGACCAGATGGCGTACCTGTTCGGAGAAGTGGTTGGCGCTGGCGTAGTAGAGGTCGGCGCCGAACCAGTAAACGATCAGGCCGGGTTCGGCATGCTTGCCGGCAGCCACCGGCTCCATGCGCCAGTGGTCGTCCGGGTCGCGCAGCAGCACTGCGGTGTTCGGCCGGTAGCCGTGGCGCACGTGGTCGAGCAGCGAGAGCGCGATGGCCAGCAGGATGCCATGCTCGACCCCCAGCACGACGACGGCAGCGGCAGTGATCAGGGCAAGAATCCATTCGTCCTGCGACTTCTGCCGCAGGTCGTCCAGCCCCCTGATGTCGACGAGGTGCACTGCAATGGTGAATACGATTGCGCCGAGCGCGCTGACCGGCAGGTACTGTAGCGGACCGGTGAGCAGGAGCAGGACCAGCATCACCACCAGTGCGGTAGACAGATGCGCCAGCTGACTCGAGCCGCCGGAGCTTTCCACCATTGCTGTCTGTGTCGGACTGCCATTGACTACGAAGGTGCCGCTGCAGGCGGCGGCGGCATTGGCCGCCGACAGGCCGAGCAGGTCACGGTTGGAATCGAGGGCCTGATGGTGCCGCGTGGCATAGGCGCGGGCAGTGACGGCACTTTGCGCCATGATCATGATGAAACACGCGCCAGCGATCGGCAGCAGGGATCTGACCAATGGCCAGTCAAGCGGTGGCAGGGAAAGATGCGGCAGGCCGCCGGTCACGGGCCCGATAATCTCGATGCCGTAGCGCGCGAAATCGAAGCTGGCGCTGGCGGCAATCGCAGCGACGACAGCGACCAGTGCGCCGGGCAGTTTGGGGGCATAGCGCCGCAACAGCAGGATAGCGGTGATGACGCAGACCGAGACCGCCAAGGTCGGCCAGTGGGTTTGCGGCAGCTCCCTGAAGATGGTCAGCAGTTGTTCGAGCGGCTGATTGGTATGCATAGGCAAACGCAGCAACTCGTCGAGCACAGCGATTCCAACCTGGAATCCCACGCCGGTCAGGAAGCCGACGAGGACGGTGCGGGACAGGAAATCGGACAGGAATCCCAACTTCAGCAGCCGTGCCAACAGCAGCAAACCGGCTGTGAGCAATGCCACCAGGCTGGCCAAAGACAGATAGTGTGCGGTATCCGTGACCGCCATTCCTGCCAGGCCAGTTGCGAGGATCGCCGCCGTAGCCGAGTCGGCCGCCACTACCAGATAGCGTGACGAGCCTAGCGCGGCAAATGCGACCAGTGGCAGCAGCAGAGTATAGAAGCCGCTGATGACTGGCGTGCCAGCGATCTTGGTATAACCCAGGGCCTGCGGGACATTCATTGCCGCCAGAGTGAATCCCGCCAGCGCATCACGTAATGCCGTGGCGCGCTGGATCGGCAGCAAGCCCTGGAATGGCTTGATGCTGTTCCAGAGGCGGGAAAGCATCGGTGGCAGCATCAAAGGAAGGGAATGCTTATTGCGTAAACGCGTTGTTGCGGCCGGAGACGGCGAAACAGCTGACCGAGCCGATCTGGCAGACCACGACATAGGTGGACTTCTGTCCGCAACCCTCGACGCCGACGGTGTATTCGGCACGCTCGATGCCTCCCCACAGTGCCGGTTGCAGCAGGTTGCTGGAGAGTACCGTGCCGGTTGCGGCGGGGCAGGATAGTTCGAACTGGCCGCGGCGCGTGGCGACGTTGATGGCATTGGCCTGGTCGCCGGCCAGCAGTTGCTGATCGCTGGCGCAGCCGGCCGCGACGATACCCAGGCTCAGCAAGGCCAGCATTCTGGTTTTCGACATGACAATCTCCTTATTCAGTTAAAAGGTATTGCGGATTATTAGACGCTTCGTGGCTTTATGCAAGGCAGGCATTTTCAGCTGTATCGCGCTCCCGCAGCGTGTCATAGATCGGCCGGACGCCAAGCAGGTTCGGCACGGCCAAGGCGGTGAGCAAAGGAATGAACAGCGCTGTGGCACCGGTCATCTCGACCACCAGCGCCATGCCGGTCAACGGGGCGCCGACCACGCGCACGTTGAAGCGTCGCAGCAATTCCTCAAATACGAAAATCGCGCCGGCGAGCGGGGCATTGAAGGCGGCGCCAGCCCGACTCCGGCTGCGATCAGAACCTTGGCATCGCCTTCCCGCAGCCTGAGCCGGTGTGCCAGCCCGTGGCCGAAGGTCGCGTCATCTGTACCGTCGGCCCCTCGCGGCCAAGGGCGAGGCCGGAACCGATGGCCAGCACGCCGCCGATAAACTTGACTGGCAGAACGGCCGCGCGCATCGGGCGATTCTCCCCTTGCAGCACTGTTTCGATGTACTGTACGCCGCTGCCCGAAGCTTCGGGGGCATAGCGCCTTACCAGCCAGCGCGCAATAAAGGCGGCAGCGGAGGCGAGTCCGACCGGCGCCAGCCAGCCGATCCAGGGTGTGGCATGGGCCATGGCGATGACGCCGTCGCGCAGTACGTCTGCGTGGTCGAGAACCCAATGAAATGCGCTGCCGGCCAGCCCGGCAAGTGCGCCGACAGCCAGGCCGGCACAGGCGAGCAGCAATAACCCAGAGCGGTTCTTTGCCACATTCTTGGAGGCGTCTGGGTCGGGGTGGCTCAGCATAAGCAAGCTCCGGGAACTCAAATTTTTTCGATCACGGGTTATGATACCGGCATCCGCTTACTTGCCAAGGAACAAATCATGACGGAACCGCTTTTGATCGCCAAATCCGGCAAGGCCGAGCTTTGCCTGCTACCTCGCATGGCCAACCGCCACGGCCTGGTGGCCGGTGCCACCGGTACCGGCAAGAGCGTGACCCTGCAGGCACTGGCCGAACAGTTCTCCCACGCTGGCGTGCCGGTGTTCATGGCTGACGTCAAGGGCGATCTCGCCGGCATGGCCATGGCCGGAAGCGCCAACCCCAAGGTGGAAGCGCGGGTCAAGGAACTCGACTTGCAAGGGTTTGGCTATGCCGCCAACCCAGTGGTACTGTGGGACGTGTTCGGCGAGAAAGGCCATCCCATGCGTGCTACCATCTCCGAGATGGGGCCGCTGCTGCTGGCGCGCCTGCTGAATCTCAACGAGACCCAGGCCGGGGTGCTGACCGCCGTGTTCAAATTGGCGGACGACAACGGCTGGCTGCTGCTGGACCTCAAGGATTTGCGCGCGCTGTTGCAGCATGCAGCGGAGAATGCCAAGGAACTGACCGGGGAGTACGGCAATATTTCCGCCGCCAGCGTGGGCGCCATCCAGCGCGGGCTGTTGCAGCTGGAGCAGGAGGGCGGTGAGAAGCTGTTCGGCGAGCCGGTGCTCAATTTCGACGACCTGATGCAGACCGACAACGGGCGTGGCGTCATCAACATCCTGGCGGCGGAAACCCTGTACAACGCGCCGCGCGTCTATGCCACGCTACTGCTGTGGCTGCTTTCAGAGCTTTTCGAGAACCTGCCGGAAGCGGGCGACCTCGACAAGCCGAAACTGGTGTTCTTCTTCGACGAGGCGCACCTGCTGTTCAACGATGCACCGGAAGCCCTGCTGCAGAAGATCGAGCAGGTGGTGCGGCTGATCCGCTCCAAGGGCGTAGGGGTGTATTTCGTCAGCCAGAATCCGCTGGACATCCCGGACGTGGTGCTGGGACAGCTCGGCAACCGCGTGCAGCACGCCCTGCGCGCTTTCACCCCGCGTACCCCGAAGGCGGTCACGGCTGCCGCCGAGACTTTCCGCGCCAATCCCGGCGTGGATGTGGAAACCGTGATTACCGAACTGGGTGTTGGCGAAGCGCTGGTCTCCTTCCTCGACGACAAGGGCAGGCCGGTGCCAGTGGAGCGTGCCCTGATCCGCCCGCCGGCCAGCCGTCTCGGCCCGCTGAGCGATGATGAGCGTCGAACGCTGATCCAGTCCTCGATCCTGCAAGGGGTTTACGAAAAATCAGTGGACCGCGAATCGGCCTACGAGGTGCTCAAGGCGCGCGCCACGCAATCCGCAGAACAGCCGCCGGCGGAAGAGGACAGGGGGTTCGACTGGGGCGGTCTGCTGGGTGGCCAGACCGGACCGCGAGGCGGCAGGGGGCGGGAAGGGGTGGTGGAAGCGGCGGCCAAGAGCGTGGCGCGCGCAGTCGGCTCGGAACTCGGCCGCCAGATCATCCGCGGCGTGCTGGGCTCCATCCTGGGCGGAGGGAAGCGCCGCTAAGGCCGGCCGGACCCGGACTGAATCAATACGATGGCTTTGAATGTAACCGGGCGGCGACTTGCCCGGTACGACAATAGCCCGGGGCGGTTACGCGACAGCCGGTTCCGTGTGGTAGCCGAGTTCTTTCGACAGATTGCCGCCCTTGCTTACCCGCACCGCGCAGTACTTGACCTCCGCGATCTTGGCGAACGGATCCAGCGCCTGGTTGGTGAGTTTGTTGGCGGCGGCTTCGTAATAGCAGAACGGAATGAACACCGAGCCGGGCGGAATGCCATCGTCGGCACGAGCAATCAGGACCACCTCGCCACGGCGTGATTCCACCGTGACGGTCTCGCCAGCCTGCACACCGATGTTTTCCATGTCCAGCGGATGGATGCTGACCGTGGGCGCCGGTTCGATGGCATCCAGCACCGAGGCGCGGCGCGTCATGGAGCCGGTGTGCCAGTGTTCCAGCTGGCGCCCGGTGATGAGTACCATGGGGTATTCGCTGTCCGGGCGCTCGTCGGCCGGGATGATGTCGGCGGGCACCAGCCTGGCGCGGCCGTTGGGGCGCGGGAAATCTTCGACGAAAATGACTTCCTCGCCCGCATCGCCTTCGTGCTCGCACGGGTAGGTGACGGCATTTTCCTGCTCCAGCCGCTCCCAAGTGATGCCGGCGATGCTCTGCATGGCCAGGCGCATCTCGTTGAATACTTCCTTCGGGCCATCGTAGTTCCAGTTGACGCCAAGACGGGTGGCGATCTGCTGAATGATCCACAAGTCCTGGCGCGCATCGCCCGGCGGGTCGATCGCCTGGCGTCCCATCTGCACGATGCGGTCGGTATTGGTGAAGGTGCCGGTCTTTTCGGCGTAGGAGGATGCCGGCAGGATGACGTCGGCCAGGTAGGCAGTCTCGGTCATGAAGATATCCTGCACGATCAGGTGCTCCAGCCGAGCCAATCCCTCCCGAGCATGGTTGCTGTTAGGATCCGACATGGCCGGATTTTCACCCTGGACGTACATGCCCTTGATGTGTCCTTCATAGGCGGCGTCCATGATTTCTACCACGGTGAGGCCGGGCTTGTTGTCCAGTTGGGTATTCCACAGTTTTTCGAATTTGGCGTGAATTTCCGGGTTGTCCACGCGCTGTTAGTCCGGGAACACCATGGGGATGAGGCCGACGTCGGACGCTCCTTGTACGTTGTTCTGCCCGCGTAGCGGGTGCAGGCCGGTGCCGCGCCTGCCGATCTGCCCGGTGACCATGGACAGGGCGATCAGGCAGCGGGAATTGTCGGTGCCGTGCACGTGCTGCGACACGCCCATGCCCCACAGAATCATGGAACCCTTGGAGGTGGCGTACAGACGGGCGACTTCGCGCAGCGTCCTGGCATCGATGCCGCAGATCGGCGCCATGGCTTCCGGCGAGAAGCCCTTGACGTTTTCTTTCAAAGCCTCGTAATTTTCGGTGCGGTTCTTGATGAATTCCTCGTCTACCAGGCCTTCGGTAACGATGACATGCAGCATGGCGTTGAGCATGGCGACATCGGTATCGGGTTTGAATGGCAGATAGTAGGCTGCATGGCGCGCCAGCTCGGTGCGGCGCGGATCCATCAGGATCAGCTTGGTGGTACCTTTCTTGACCGCATTTTTGATGAAAGTGGCGGCGACCGGGTGGTTGACGATGGGGTTGGAGCCGATGACGATGACGACTTCTGCGAACTGCACGTCCGATACCGGATTGGACACTGCGCCGGAACCCACGCCCTCCAGCAGCGCCACCACCGATGAGGCGTGGCACAGGCGGGTGCAGTGGTCGACGTTGTTGGTGCCGAAGCCAGTGCGCACCAGCTTCTGGAACAGATAGGCCTCCTCGTTGCTGCCTTTGGCTGAACCGAAACCGGCCAGCGCATACTTGCCATCCCCGGCGATGATTTTCTTCAGGCCGGCGGCGGCGAAGTCCAGTGCCTCTTCCCATGTGGCTTCGCGGAATGCCGAGTAAGGGTTGGCTGGATCCATGTCCAGAATGGCCTGCTTGGGTACGCCCGGCTTGCGGATCAGCGGTTTGGTCAGGCGCTGCTTGTGTGCCGGGTAGTCGAAGCCGTAGCGGCCCTTGACGCACAGGCGGTTGTGGTTAGCCGGGCCATCACGTCCGGTGACGCTGATGATTTTATTGTCCTTGACGTGATAGGTGAGCTGACAGCCGACGCCGCAGAACGGGCAACCGGAATCCACGCTCTTGTCCGGCTCGACCATGGCGGCACCGTTGCCCGGTGACAGCGCCCCGGTAGGGCAGGCCTGTACGCATTCGCCGCAGGTGACGCAGGTCGAGTCGCCCATAGGATCGCCCTGGTCGAACACGATTTCCGCATGGCTGCCGCGGAAGGCGTAGCCGATCACGTCGTTGACCTCGATTTCGCGGCAGGCACGCACGCAGCGCGTACACTGGATGCAGGCATCGAGATTGACGGCGATGGCAGCGTTGGAGAGGTCGGCGTCCGGCGAATGACGCGGGTCGAAGCGCGGATGGGCGACCCCCATCTTTTCGGCCCAGGCGGTGAGTTCGTTGTCGAGCTTGTATTCCTTGGGGGGCATGTCGGAAAGCAGCAGTTCCAGCACCATTTTCTGCGCGGCGGTGGCGCGGGCATTGTCCGAGCTGACTTCCATGTCTGGTGCCGGGGCGCGGCAGCAGGATGGCGCCAGCACCCGCTCGCCCTTGATTTCGACCATGCAGGCGCGGCAGTTGCCGTCCGGCCGCAGGCCGTCGGTGTAGCACAGGTGGGGGATTTCGGTGCCGTTGCGGCGCGCCGCCTGCAGGATGGTTTCGCCCTCCAGCGCTTCGACTCTTGCGCCGTTCAGGTTGAAGGGTATGGTATTTGCAGGTGCGTTCATTTGAGCTCGTCCGGAAAATACTTGACCACGCAGCGCAGCGGGTTAGGTGCCGCCTGCCCCAGACCGCAGATGGATGCATCCATCATAGCCGTGGAGAGTTCTTCCAACAATGGCTTGTTCCATTGTGGTTTTCCCATCAGGACAGCGGCCTTGGCGGTGCCGACGCGGCAGGGCGTGCACTGCCCGCAGGACTCGTCCTCGAAGAACTTCATGGCGTTGAGTGCGAGTTCGCGTGCCTTGTCGCGGTCGGAGAACACGACTACGGCGGCGGAACCGATGAAGCAGCCATACTGGTTGAGCGTGTCGAAATCGAGTGGAATATCACCCATAGCCGCTGGCAGAATGCCGCCCGAGGCGCCGCCGGGGAAGTAGCCGTAGAACGCGTGGCCGTCCAGCATGCCGCCGCAATATTCGTCTATCAGTTCGCGCATGGTGATGCCGGCCGGCGCCAGATGTACCCCCGGCTTCTTCACCCGGCCGCTGACCGAGAACGAGCGCAGGCCCTTGCGCTCGTGGCGGCCGTGGGCGGCGAACCATTCCGGGCCTTTTTCAACGATGTCGCGCACCCAGAACACCGACTCCATGTTGTGTTCCAGCGTGGGGCGACCGAACAGGCCGACCTGCGCGACGAACGGCGGGCGCAGACGTGGCATGCCACGCTTGCCCTCGATGGACTCGATCATCGCCGATTCCTCGCCGCAGATATAGGCACCGGCACCGCGCCGCAGATGGATTTCCGGCAGCGGGGCAGGGCGGTCGTTTTGCAGATTCCTGATCTCGCGCTGCAGAATCTTGCGGCAGCCGGCGTATTCGTCGCGCAGGTAGATGTAGATCTTGTTGATCCCGACCGCCCAGGCGGCGATCAGCATGCCTTCCAGGAAGCGGTGCGGATCAAGTTCCAGGTAGTGCCTGTCCTTGAAAGTTCCGGGTTCGCCCTCGTCGATATTCACCGCCATCAGGCGCGGCTCCGGCTGGCCGCTGACAATGCGCCATTTACGCCCGACCGGGAAACCGGCGCCGCCCAAGCCGCGCAGGCCGGAGTTTTCCATGATGCCCATCAGCTCTTCTGCAGAGCGTTTGCCGGCGATACAGTCCTGGTAGAGCCGGTAGCCGTCCTCTGCCTTGTATTGTTCGTAGGAGATGTAGTCGGTAAGGGGGGCTTCCGTCGCCTTGGCTTGCACCGCCTTGAGTACGGCTTGCGGTTCGGCGTGGTCGATGGGATTCTGCCCGACTACTGCCACGGGGGCGTTCTGGCAGCGGCCGACGCAAGGTACCGGCTGTACGCGCACGTTGCCACCCAGTGCTTTTTTCAGTGAATCGATCAGGCCATGCGCGCCTGCCATGTCGCAGCTCAGGGATTCGCACACCCTGACGGTCAATGGTGGGGGCGGGATCTGGCCTTCCTTGATCACGTCGAAGTGGTGATAGAAGGTGGCGACTTCATAGACTTCGGTCTGCGACAGCTTCATTTCGGCAGCCAGCGCGACGATGTGCCTGGAGGAAATGTAGCTGAACTTGTCCTGGATTTTGTGCAGGTGTTCGATCAGCAGGTCGGGTGCACGCGACTCGGCGCCGAGCAAGGCTTTGATCTCGGCCACGGCGGCAGGATCGACGGTGCGCCCCTTGGGCTTGCCGCGCTTTTTGTTGATTTCATCAATCTTGATTACCTGCTCCGACATGCCTTTCCTCCGTGCCTTTCAGCTTTGCAATCAGGCGAAAATCAGAATTTCGCCCTTGCCATCGTTGGCAATATCCCCGGCA
>DAOMFG010000013.1:0-14810 GCA_035429685.1 Methylophilaceae bacterium
CCAAGGCGTAACCTCCGTTCGTGGCTTCCCGGATTTGCTGTACCAGATGCGGGTCAAGATCGGTTCTGAAGAGTTCTCGATAAGCAATGAGTCTCGATTCTTCAATCTGCCCAAGCGCGAGGTATTGCGGGTGCGGGCTGATCAGTTTGTCTGGTTCGCCTTGGGCGTTGTATCTGTAACTGCTCCATTTGTAGTCCGCCGGGTGCTCTACCATGTTGGCCCGGACGGGGTTCATTTCGATGTAGCGGTGGCAACGTAACAAGTAGTCCTCATCCTGTAGTAGGCAGGAACGGTAACGTCCTTCCCATAGGGTGCCGCTGCGTTTGTAGCTGCGGTTGATGTATTGAACGTAACGTTGGCCGAGGTGTTTCATGAGTTGCGATACGCTGTCAGCCGCTTGTCCACTGATGAGCAGGTGGACGTGGTTGGTCATGAGTACGTAGGCGTGAATGGCGCAGCCGAATTTGGGGGATAGCTCGTGCAGGTGATCAAGGTAACGCCGGTAGTCTTCTTCGGCGTAGAAGCAGGCGCTGCGGTTGTTCCCGCGCTGGATCAGGTGCAACGGGGTTCCCGGCAATATCAGTCGTGGGCGACGGGGTGGATAAATGGGGTCAGAGACATTTAAATGCCCCCTTCAATAGATAGTCGTTCATGCATAATCGTCTCCACCCCATTTGTCGGGTCGCGAAGGCCGGAACAATCGACGGCGCAATCATAAGCCAGCTATTAAGGCTTAGTGTTTTCCGGTACTGCCGAAACCGCCCTCGCCGCGCTTGCTGGCAGGGAATTCCTCCACCACGTTGAAATCGGCATGCGTCACCGGCACGATCACCAGCTGCGCAATCCGCTCCAGCGGGTTGAGGATAAACGGCGTGCGGCCACGGTTCCAGCAGGAAACGAACAACTGCCCCTGGTAATCCGAGTCGATCAGCCCGACCAGGTTGCCGAGCACGATGCCGTGCTTGTGACCCAGACCGGAGCGCGGCAGGATCAGTGCCGCATAGCCGGGGTCGGCGATGTGGATGGCCATGCCGGTCGGGATCAGTTCGGTCTCGCCTGGATGCAAGGTCAGTACGTGGTCGATGCAGGCGCGCAGGTCAAGTCCGGCCGAGCCGGGCGTAGCATAGCTGGGTTGATGGTGGTGCAGCCGCGCATCCAGCAACTTGAGATCGACTTTGAGCGTCATGGTTTCCTTCCTGTGGCGAATTTGGGTTCATTCAGCATGGCGACAACGTGCTGCAGCAGCTGCCGCGCCAACACTGACTTGGGCGCCCGCGACAACGGATGGGTGCCGTTGTCGTCAAGCAGGATAAGTTCGCTGTCATCGCCACCGAGCGCATCCTGGATCAGGTTGGCGGCAAGCAAGGGCAGATGCTTGCGCTGCCGCTTCTGCTCGGCGAATTCATAGAGGTTTTCGCTTTCCGCGGCGAAACCCACACAGAAGGGTGGATTGGGCAAGCCGGCCACGCTGGCGAGGATGTCCACGGTCGGCACCAGTTCCAGGGTAAGGTTTTGCTCGTTTTTCTTGATCTTCTGTTCGCTGGGGTTGGGCGCGCAATAATCGGCCACCGCGGCAACGCCGATAAAAATATCCTGTCCCGCCAGATTGTCCATGACCGCCGCCAACATTTGCCGGGCGCTGGTGACCTGGACGAGCCTGGCCCCCGTTGGCACTGGCAGGCTGGTCTTTCCGCTCACCAATGTGACCTCCGCACCCATTTCCAGCGCGGCACGGGCAATCGCGTAGCCCATCTTGCCGGAACTCAGATTGGCGATGCCGCGCACCGCGTCGATGGCCTCGAAAGTCGGGCCGGCGGTGAGCAGCACTTTCCTGCCGACAAGCAGTTTGGGCAGCGGGCCGGTTTCCAGCGCATCCAGCAGCGCCTGCGGCTCCAGCATGCGCCCCAGGCCGGTTTCGCCACACGCCTGGTCGCCGCTGTCAGGCCCCAGGACGGCAATACCATCGTTGATTAATTGCGCCACATTGCGCTGCGTAGCCGGGTTTTTCCACATCTGTACGTTCATCGCCGGCGCCACCAGCAGCGGGCATTCGCCGCGCGCCAGACACAGGGTGGAGAGCAGGTCGTCCGCCGCACCGTGTACCAGCTTGGCAATGAAGTCGGCGCTGGCCGGCGCGATCAGGATGGCATCGGCGTTGCGTGCCAACTCGATGTGCGCCATGCCGTTGCCGCTGCGGTCATCCCACAAGTCGGTGAATACCGGCTTGCCGGATAGCGCCTGCATCGTGACCGGGGTAATGAACTGGCAGGCAGCTTGGGTCATCACCACTTGCACCTCGACACCCTGCTTGACCAGCAGGCGCACCAGCTCGGCCGCCTTGTAAGCGGCAATGCCGCCGGTGATGCCGACCAGCAGACGTTTAACGGGAGAATGCGCCATAATTGTATAAGTTATTCAAGCCGTTCAATTCTATACGAAAGGGCATGACGTGGCGATTACAGACTGGCCGGAAGGCGAGCGACCGCGCGAGAAACTTCTGGCGCAAGGCACGCAAGTGTTGTCCGACGCCGAACTGCTGGCGATCTTCCTGCGCGTGGGAGTGACCGGCAAGAGTGCAGTCGATCTGGCGCGCGATCTGCTCACCGAATTTGGCAGCCTTAACGGCATTTTCGGCGCCAGTCGCGCCGCGCTCACTGCAGTCAACGGCATGGGCGACAGCAAATATGCCCAGCTACAGGCTATCTTCGAAATGAGCCGTCGCGCGCTGGAAGAACAGATGCGGCAGCGCGATGCATTGACCTCGCCCCAAGCGGTACGCGATTACTTGAAGTTGAAATTGGGCAGTCTGCCGCGCGAGGTGTTCATGGTGCTGTTTCTTGATGCGCAGAACCGCGTGGCTGCGACCGAGGAGCTGTTTGCCGGCACACTGACGCAGACTTCAGTTTATCCGAGGGAAGTCGTCAAGCGCGCGCTGCACTACAACGCAGCGGCGGTGATCTTCGCCCACAATCACCCCTCAGGCGTGGCGGAACCCAGCCGCGCCGACGACCTGCTGACGAAGGCATTAAAGGAAGCGCTGGCACTGGTCGACGTAAAAGTGCTTGATCACCTTGTGGTAGCGGGCAATCGCGCGATCTCCTTCGCGGAGCGGGGATTGCTGTAGGCGATAAACCGGGATATCCCGTTACATAACCCGGGGGGCTCCGGCCAGCGCTGTTGCCAATTCAATCGCCGCATACAAGCTGCCAGCATCCGCCCTGCCTGTTCCTGCCAACTCCAGTGCCGTGCCGTGATCGACCGAGGTGCGGATGATGGGCATTCCCAGCGTCACATTCACGCCGCCGCCAAAGCTGGCATACTTGAGTACAGCCAATCCCTGATCATGGTACATGGCGAGAAAGCAATCGGCCTCGGCAAGGTTCTTTTTCGAGAACATGGTATCGGCCGGCAGCGGACCGACCAGCTGCATGCCCTCGGCCCGCAGCTTTTCCAGCACCGGAACGATAATATCGATCTCCTCGCGTCCCAGATGGCCGCCTTCCCCGGCGTGGGGGTTGAGGCCGGCAACCAGGATGCGCGGATGGGCAATACCGAAGCGCCCGACCAGATCGCCATGCAGGATACGGAGGACAAATTCCAGGTTCGTCGCAGTAATCGCGTCCGGCACTTCGCGCAGCGCCAGGTGGGTAGTGGCGAGAGCGACCCGCATGCCGCCGCCGACCAGCATCATGACGACTTGGGGCGCATCGGTCAGTTCGGCGAGGAATTCGGTGTGGCCGCTGAAAGGAATGCCGGCATCGTTGATGACGCCCTTGTGCACCGGCGCAGTCACCATCGCGTCGAATTCGCCGCGCATGCAGCCTTGTGCGGCATGCGTGAGGGTTTGCAGCACGTAGCGGCTGTTGGCGGGGTCAAGTTTGCCAGGCTCGCACGGGATGGCGAGCGGGACATGGTGGATATGCAGCTTGCCCAGTGACAAGCCCAGCGCGCGCGCGCGCTGTTCGAGCAGCGTGCGATCGGCGATCACGGTGATATCGGCAGCGGCAGGGGCTTGCGCCAGCAGCACGCACAGGTCCGGCCCGATACCGGCCGGCTCACCGGCGGTGAGCGCAATACGCGGAACACCCATTACAGGAGGAATTGACGGAGTCATGGCTGGCCAGGTTTTCAGCCTGCGCTGACTAAAAATCCTTGTCTTCCAGACGGTACTCGACGTACGCCCGGTCGCGCAATTCGCGCAGCCAATCCTGATAAGCCTCTTCGGATTTGCGCGCGCGAATTTCCTGGCGCGCCTTGAGGCGGGCGGCTTCCTTGCCCATATCCTGTTCGCGGCGTTCGGTTACCTGGATGATGTGCCAGCCAAACTGGGTACGCACCGGCTCGCTGATCTCGCCGATCTTGAGTGCGTTCATGGCCTTCTCGAAATCCGGCACGGTGTCGCCCGCGCCTACCCAGCCCATATCCCCCCCCTTGGACGCGGAACCGTCTTCCGAATGCAACCGCGCCAGTTCGGCGAAGTCGCCGCCGTTATCGAGCCGCTCCTTGAGATCGTCCATACGACGTTTGGCATCCTGCTCCGAAACCGTTTCACCGGGCTTGATGAGGATGTGGCGCACATGGCTCTGCTGGACCACCAGCGGTGAAGAGCCGCCGCGCCGGTTGGTGAGCTTGAGAATATGAAATCCGTTCGGGCTGCGCAATATGGGGCTGACCTGCCCCGGCTTCATCACGTTCAGCGCGTCAAGAAACAGGGCCGGCATCTGGGTGCTGGTCTTCCAGCCCAGCTGGCCGCCTTCCAGCGCGTTGGGCGTATCGGACATGGCAGCGGAAACCTGGGCGAAGTCCGTCCCCTGCTGCAGCTGCTTCAAGGCCTTATCGGCCTTGTCATGCAGTTTTTGCACGGTTTCCGGCGTACTGTCTTCCGGAACCCGGATCAGGATGTGGGAAATTTCAAATTCGTCGGGAGCGTCATTGCGCGAGGCCTGGTTGGTGAGAAAATTGTCGATTTCCGCTTCGGTCACGTTGACGCGGTTTTCAACTTCCCGCTCGCGCAAGCGAGCCAGGGTAATCTCGGCGCGCATGTCTTCGCGGAACTTGGAATAGCTGATGTTTTCCTGTTGCAGCGCCTTGCGGAACTGCTCCGGGGTCATCTTGTTCTGTTCGGCGATACGCGCCACCGTCTTGTCAAGCTGATTATCATCCACGCGCAAGCCGGTCTGCGCCGCCATATGCAGCTGAACGCGATCGGAAATCAGGCGTTCCAGCACCTGTTTTTGCATCACTTCCTCGGGCGGCAGCTTGCCGCCCTGCTTTTCGATTTGCCCGACGACGATCCGGATGCGGTCCTGCAGCTCGCCCAGCGTAATCACATCGTTATCTACCACGGCGACAATGCGGTCGATCGGCGTCACCCCCTCGTCGGCGTAAACAAGTCCTGCGAACAGAACAAGCGCGGCTGCCGCCAGGGCTCTCACGATTTTCAGCAAAAAGGGATTGGGCATGTTTATGGTTCTTCTACAGGATCTTCAGTAATCGGACTACCGGTATAGCCGGCAATGCTGCGCTTCAGGAACTTGAGGGGACTGGTGCCGATGGAGGTCAGCCCGCCGAGTTCGAGCTGGAAAAAGAAACTGGTGCTTTCACCGTTGGTTGCAGTAGTCAGTCTATGCGCCACAAAACGCGCCTGCCAGCAGCCTGCGTCGTACTCGGCGCCGGCGATGCTTTCGATCTCGCTGGCGTCGCGCAAAGAGTAGTTCAAGCGCCCCAGTCCGTACCAGCGCTTGCCCAGCGGCCATTCACCGGCAAAATCGACCTGCTCAAGACTGTCCTGCGTGTATCGGTAGCTCATGTTGAGAATCCGGCCACCACCAGGATTGTATCTCGCCCCCAGATCGGATCGGTAGGTGCTGTTGGTGTCGGTGTTGTACTGCCATGCGGCGTTGAGGTTCCAGTGAGTCAGCAATTCCGCCGTAGCCGCCGCAAAGACGTCGGAATTGTTGCCCGTTCGCGCCGGCGTGCCGGGAATGGTCACTTTCTGATCGACGAAATAATAGCGCTGGCCAATCGTGGCCGCCAGCCGCTGGGCGCCGGTCTTGTCGTCGATCAGGCGGCTGGTAACCGCCATCGAGACCTGGTTGGCATTGTTGACGCGGTCGTTGCCGGAGAACTGGTTTTCCGTAAACAGGGTGGTCATGTTGAGGTCGGCCTGCGCGCTGTCGAACACCGGCAGCCTGGACTGATCCTGGTAGGGAATATAGACATAGAACAGACGCGGCTCCAACGTCTGGGTGTAGGAGTTTTTCACCACGCGGAAATTGCGGTCGAAATACACCCCGCTGTCCACGCTGAAAATGGGCAGCGCGGTGCTGTCGGATTGGTAGTTTTCCGTGGTACCGGGGATGACGGTGTTGCCACTCAGATTGTAGGTCCAGTATTTCGCCCCCAGCTTGGGCACGATATAGCCATAGGAGCTGTTCAACGGCAGACTGAAGCTGGGGTAGCTGGTCAAACGGCTGCCCTTGACGTTGTCCGGGGCATCGTTGCTTTGCTCAAAGCTGACCCATTGCGCATACATGTTGCCCGTCACGTTATCCCAGTCCCTGCTGGCGCTCAGGTTGAATTCCGGCAGGCGGAAATAAGGATAGGACTTGTTGTCCAGGGTCTGGAATTCCTGTGCGATGGCGTTGAAATTGAAGCTGCTGTTCAAGCTGCTGGTGCCATAGCTGAGTATGCCCTGTTGCGGCAGGTTGACCGTACTGGTGGCCACGATGTTGGTGGTCATGTCGGATAAATACTTGTCGTCCGAAACCCGCTTGATATCGTAGCTGCCCGACCAGCCATTGCCGAAGTTCTGCTTGTGCTCCAGGTCTGCAAACCAGCGGGTCTGGCCGGTCAAATCATCGTGCTGCAGGTAGTCCAGGTTATCGCGGCCTGAATACTGCTCCCCCAGGTAGCGGAAATCCCCCCCCAGCATCGTGCCGCGCTTGCTCATGTAACGCGGCGTAATAGTCGCATCCATGTCAGGCGCGATATTCCAGTAGTAGGGCAAGGCGAACTCGGCGCCGTTGAGACTGGTCGTACCGAACGTAGGTGAAAGGAAACCGCTTTTGCGCTGGCCGCTGAAAGGGAAATCGATCCAGGGCGTATAGAGGATGGGGACCCCCTTGAATTCGATGCTGGCATTTTTCGCTGTTGCGGTATCGGTGGAATGGTCGAGCTCCAGATCCTTGGCACGCAAGTACCAGTCGTCCACGCCTTCCTCACAAGAGGTATAGCGCGCATCCGTAAAGCGCTCGCGATCCGGGCCGTCCAGGGTTACCGATTTGGCGCTGCCACGCGCAAAACTGATATCTCCCGGCCGCGCGGTCTTGCCTGACCGCGTGCTGGCACCCACCAGCGCTTTGGTATTGCGCATGGTAAATACCGGATCCTGCATTTCGCCCTCGCGTTCACCTAGCTTCATGCGCAAGTCGGGGCCGGTGACCACGGTACCGCCCTGCACCATGCGGCTATTGCCGGAGACATGCAATTCCTCGTTGATCATGTCGTAGTCGATACGGTCGCCATAGAGTACCTGATCGCTACGATGCACCTCGGCATTGCCGATCGCGCTCATTTTCCGGTCAAGATAGACTTCCAGGCGCTGGGCGTCGATCGTGATTTCGTCCGCATCAGGCGCCTCGGCAGGACTGTTTTCCGCAGCCTGCGTCTGCCCGGACATTGCCGTCAGCAAGACAAAAGCATGGGCAAGGTTGCGAAAGGTTTGCATTGATTCCAACGGAGAGGGAAGGTAAGTGCCGGTTTGATTTTTCAGGTGATAAAATCTCACAAATCCGCCCTTTAAGCAATCCGAAAATACTGCCGATAGCCGCGCCCAAGCGCGTTTTATTAGGCGATTCTCTTTTGTTTACAATGCGATGCCCCAACCACTAATCGATTGGTTTGAACGTGCAAAGACTGGAACACTTACAACGCTGGCTGCGCAACGCGCTGCATGGTGAATCCTTTTCGCTGGCCCCCGCCTCGGCAGATGCCAGTTTCCGCCGCTACTTCCGGGTAACGCTGCCGGATCGCACCCTGATCGCCATGGATGCGCCACCGCAGCATGAAAACTGCGAGCCGTTCCTGCATGTGGCAGAATTGTTCGCCGCTGCAGGCGTCAACGTGCCGCGCATCCTGGACCAGGACCTGGCGCAGGGCTTCCTGCTGCTGACCGACCTTGGCAATACCACCTACCTGACTGCTCTGAACGAACAGACCGCTCCCGGGCTCTATCGCGACGCCACGGAAGCCCTGGTGCGCATCCAGCAGGGGAGTCGCCCCGACACCCTGCCGCCATACGACGAAGCGCTGCTAACGCGTGAAATGCGCCTGTTCCCGGAATGGTATGTAGGCAAACACCTGGGCACGACACTGGATGACAAGCAGCAAGCGGTGCTGCAGCAGACGTTCGACGTCCTTAACCGCAATATTCTGGCGCAAGGCCAGGTTTACGTGCATCGCGACTACCACTCGCGCAACCTGATGGTATGCGACGACGCCACGGGGTCAAACCCCGGCATCCTGGATTTCCAGGACGCCGTCTACGGCGCCATCACCTACGACCTGGTGTCGCTGCTCAAGGATGCCTATATCCGCTGGGAAGAGGCGCAGGTGCTGGACTGGGTGGTGCGCTATTGGCAGCAGGCCAGAAAAACCGGCCTGCCGGTGCCGGACGACATCTCGACTTTCTACCGCGATTTCGAATGGATGGGCGCACAACGCCACCTGAAGGTGCTCGGCATTTTCGCCCGCCTCTACCATCGCGACGGCAAGGAGGGCTACCTCAAGGACCTGCCGCTGGTGATGGATTACCTGCGCCGCGCCTGTGAACGCTATATCGAACTGCGGCCGCTGCTGCACCTGCTCGACCAGCTGGAAAACCGTCAGATACAGGTTGGATACACGTTTTGATGAAAGCCATGATCCTGGCCGCCGGCCGCGGCGAGCGCATGCGGCCGCTGACCGACCATACGCCCAAGCCTTTGCTGCCGGTGGGCGGCAAACCGCTGATCGCCTGGCATATCGAGCGTCTGGCCGCTGCCGGCTTCCGCGAACTCGTCATCAACCATGCCCATCTCGGTATACAGATCGAATCCGCACTGGGGAACGGCAGCCGCTTCAACGTGTCCATCCAGTACTCGCCCGAGGGTGAGGCGCTGGAAACCGCGGGCGGTATCGCCAACGCCCTGCCTTTGTTAGGCGAAGCACCGTTCCTGGTGGTGAATGGTGATATTTTTACTGACTACGATTTCGCCCGACTGAATCATAGCCTGGGTGAAGGGTTGCTGGCCTGGCTGGTGCTGGTGGATAACCCCGACCACAACGGCAACGGCGATTTTTCCCTGTGGGGAAATCGCCTCACGGAGCAAGGTCGAGAGATGCACACTTTCAGCGGCATTGGTGTTTACCACCCTGCACTTTTTGCCAGTGTCCAGCACGGAGCCAAAGCCAAACTGGCACCGCTGTTGCGCGAGGCCATGCGTTCGGGCAAAGTGGGCGGCGAATACTACGGCGGGCGCTGGACCGATGTCGGCACCCCGCAACGCCTGGCCGAACTGGATGCCACCCTGAAATGAGCCATCAACCCTATTCTTCCCGCCGCGCGCGCCTGCTGGCGCAGCTCGGCGACGGCATCGCCGTCCTGCCCACCGCGCCGGAGAAACTGCGCAACCGCGACGCGCACCATCCCTATCGTTTCGACAGCTATTTCTGGTACCTGACCGGCTTCCCCGAGCCGGAGTCGGTGCTGGTGCTGGTCGGTGGAAAACGGCCGCAATCCATCCTGTTCTGCCGCGACAAGAACGAGGAACGCGAAATCTGGGATGGCTTCCGCCACGGGCCGCAGGGAGCATGCGAGGCATTCGGTTTCGATGCGGCTTACCCCATTGCCGAACTGGACACCCGATTGGGCGAACTGCTGGCCGACCGCCCTGCCCTGTGGTATTCGCTGGGCCATGACGTGGAGTGGGATGCCCGCATCACCGCTGCGCTCAACGCTGTACGTGCCCAGGCGCGTGCCGGCAAGCGCGCACCGGCGGAAATTCGCGACCTGCGCGTGCCGCTCGATGCCATGCGGCTGACCAAGGACGCCCATGAACTGGACGCCATGCGTCGCGCCGCCGCGATCTCCTCTGCCGGCCACGCACGCGCCATGCGCGCCTGCCGTCCCGGTATCGCGGAGTACGAACTGGAAGCCGAACTGACTTACGAATTCCGCCGCCGCGGCGCCGAGGCGCACGCCTACACCCCTATCGTTGCCGGCGGTCTCAATGCCTGCGTGCTGCATTACGTCGCCAACGACAAGCTGCTCAACGACCACGAACTAGTGCTGATCGACGCCGGCTGCGAGGTCGAGGGCTATGCCTCCGACATCACCCGCACCTTCCCGGTCAACGGTCGATTCAGCGCGCCGCAGCGCGACGCCTATGAGATCGTGCTGGCAGCGCAGGCGGCGGCGATCGCCGCGACTAAGCCCGGCAACCACTTCATGGATCCGCACCAGGCCGCGCTGCGGGTGCTGGCGCAAGGCATGCTGGATTTGAAGCTGCTTACCGGCAGCCTGGACGGCGCACTCGAATCGGAAGCCTACAAGCGCTTCTATATGCACCGCACCGGCCACTGGCTGGGGCTGGACGTGCACGATGCCGGTGAATACAAGGAGGGCGACGCCTGGACGACGCTCGCGCCCGGCATGACACTGACGGTGGAACCCGGCCTCTATATCCGCCCGGCCGCCGACGTTCCGCCACATCTGGCCGGCATCGGCATCCGCATCGAGGACGATGTGCTAGTGACGCCGGCTGGCTGCGAGGTCTACACCAGCGCGCCGAGAACCGTGGCCGAAATCGAAGAGGTGATGCGGCGTGACTGAAAAACAAACCCCCCTCACCTCCACCCCTCTCCCCACCCATGGGGAGAGGGGTGCCATAGGCAGGGCGAGGGGGCAAGACACCGATCTGGTGATCGTCGGCGGCGGCCCGGTCGGCGCCACGCTGGCCTTGGCGCTGGCCGGCAGCGGGCTGGATGTCACCGTACTCGAAGCCCGTCCCGATGCCGCGCCGCCCACTGATCCGCGCGCGATTGCCCTGTCCTACGGCAGCCGCCTGATCCTGCAACGGCTGGGGGTATGGGATGCACTGGCGCCCGCCACTACGCCGATCAGGGCCATCCACATTTCGCAGCAAGCGCGGCTGGGACGCAGCGTGTTGACCGCACAAGAGTCCGGCCAGCCGGAACTGGGCTGCGTGGTGGACTACGGTGCGCTCTACGGCGCCCTGTCCGGGGCGCTGGAAGCGTCCGGCATTCCCGTTCTGTACGGCGCACAGGCCACGGCCCTGGCGACCAGCACCGATGCGGCGACCGTCACTTTTACCCGGCAGGGAGTGGAGCAGCAGCGCAGTGCGGCACTGGCGGTAGTAGCTGACGGCGGTCGCAGCCTGAAGGAAATTCCCGGCATCCGGAAAGAAGCCCACGATTACGGCCAGACAGCACTGGTGGCGCGGGTGGAAACCGAACTGCCGCACGGCAATGTGGCCTACGAGCGTTTCACTCCGCGTGGGCCGCTGGCGCTGCTGCCATGGGGTGAGCGCGCCTTCGCCCTGGTATGGACGGAAACTCCGGAAGCGGCGCAAGCCCTGACCACACTGAACAAGGCGGATTTTTTGCAGCAGTTGCATACGCATTTCGGCGACCGCCAGGGGCGCTTCGTCAAAGTACAGGATCGCGGCGTATTTCCACTGAAACTGGCGCGCGCCAGGCCGGTGGCGACACAGCGGCTGGCGGTCATTGGCAACGCGGCGCAGACCCTGCACCCGGTGGCCGGGCAAGGCTTCAACCTCGGCTTGCGCGATGCCTGGGAACTGGCGCAGATACTCGCCGCGACACCACAAGGCCAATTGGGCGGCAGCACCATGCTGGCACGCTACCAGTCCGGCCGCCGCGCGGATACCGGCGGCGGCATCCTGTTCACCGATTTCCTGGTGCGCACCTTTTCCAACGACATCCCCGGCTTCGGCGCCGTGCGCGGCTACGGGCTGGCGGCGCTGGAACTGCTGGCGCCAGCCAAGCGCTTCGTGGTGGGCAAGATGAGCTTCGGGGCACGCGGATGAACCCCGGACACGAATTCGACGTATTGGTGGTCGGCGGCGGCCTGGTCGGCGCCGCCTGTGCGCTGGCGCTGGGGCAGGGCGGCCTGCGCGTCGGGCTGCTGGAAAGCGCCGCGCCATTGGCGCTGCCGCGGGACGACAGCTGGGACAGCCGCATCTACGCGGTAACGCCCGGCAACGTGAGCTGGCTGCGCGGCATGGGCACGTGGGATACGCTGGAGGCCGCGCGCATCGCGCCCATTCACCGGATGGAAGTCTGGGGCGACGATGGCCATTCCAAGCTGGAATTCGACGCCTACGAATCTGGCGCGGCGGAACTGGGCGTGATCGCCGAAAGCCGGCTGATGCTGGATGGCTTGTGGCGGCAGTTGCAGGCTTGCGGCCGGGTCGAGCTGCTGTGCCCGGCGCGTCCGGCAGCGCTGGAAATCGGAGCGGATGCCGCCGTGCTGACGCTGGAAGACGGCCGCATGCTGCACGCCAAACTGCTGGTCGGCGCCGACGGCGCGCAGTCCTGGGTGCGACAGCAGGCCGGGATTGAACCACTGTTCGCGCGCGACTACGGGCAATGGGGTGTAGTGGCGAACTTCGCCTGCGAAAAGCCGCACGGCAATGTTGCGCGGCAGTGGTTCAGCAAGGATGGCATCCTGGCCTGGCTGCCGCTGCCGGGCGACCGCATTTCGATGGTGTGGTCGACGCCGGAGCCGCACGCGCGGGAACTGCTCGCGCTGGAAGCACAGGCGCTGTGCGCGGCGGTGGCCGAGGCTGGCGGCATGGCGCTGGGAGCACTACAACTGCTAACACCGGCGGCGGGGTTCCCACTCAAGCTGCAATACAACGAAAGCCTGATCCGGCCGCGCCTGGCGCTGATCGGCGATGCCGCCCACCGCGTGCATCCGCTGGCCGGACAGGGCGTGAACCTCGGCTTCCGCGACGCGGCGACGCTGGTCGATACCATCATGGCCGACCACGGGCGCGACCCTGGCGACTGGCTGCTGCTGCGCCGCTACGAGCGTTCGCGCAAAAGCGACATCCTGTCCATGCAAGTCGTCACGGATGGCCTGCAGCGCCTGTTCAACAACGACCTGCCGGGGCTGGGGACGCTGCGCAACAGCGGCCTGGCCGCAGTAAACCGCAGCGGCTGGCTGAAGAAGCAGCTGATGGCGCAGGCCATGATCTAGCCATTCATCACGCAACAAAAACCTGAGGAAAACGCATGTGGCGCAAGTGTGCAGTCGGACTGATTCTGACGTTGGCGGCAACGCTCGCAGTCGCGGACGAAGCCTCGGTCAGAAAGCACTTTGAAGCGGCCTACCCCAACGTCGATGTGAAGAGCGTGACAAAAACCCCGTATGCCGGCCTGTACGAGGTAGTGGCGGGCGAGGAAATCGTCTATACCGACGAAGGGCTGAATTACCTTTTTCTGCAAGGCGATCTGGTCGACGTCAAATCCCGGCGCAGCCTCACCGGCCCGCGCCGGGATGAACTGGAAGAAAACAAGACACAAAAAACCGCCATCGACTTCAGCGCCTTGCCGCTGGACAAAGCGGTCAAGGTCGTCCGCGGCGACGGCAGCCGCAAGGTGGCCGTGTTCTCCGATCCAGACTGCCCTTACTGCCAGAAACTGGAACGCGAAGCGCTGGCCAACATCACCGATGTCACGGTTTACACCTTTCTTTATCCGCTGGCCGGCCATGCCGATGCGCCGCGCAAGGCCAAGGCCATCTGGTGCGCGCCGGATCGCGCCAAGGCTTGGGAAGACTGGATGCTGCGTGGGCAGCTGGCAGACGGTTCCACCAGCTGCGAGACGCCGCTGGAACCGATCCGCGCGCTGGGATTCAAGCTGGACGTGGATGCCACGCCTACCCTGTTCTTTCCCAGCGGCAGGCAGCTCAGGGGCGCCTACCCGGCGGACACGATCGAAAAAGAACTGCAAGCAAGCAGGTAGGAGCGCCGCCTCGGCGCGATAAGCCAAACCATTATCGGGGCGAAGGCGCCCCTCCTACCACACGACTGTTGCGTCGTCCTCATCCCCGGCTTTCACTCCCATACGGTTAAAGGCTAGAATAGCGCCTTTCCATAAACCCCTTATTCACCCTCTTTTAGGAACCACCATGGCAGAAGAACAGCAGCAACCCGCAGCACAGGAACAGGATCAGCAACCCGTATTCGGCATCGAGAAGATCTATGTCAAGGACCTGTCGCTGGAAATCCCCAATGCCCCGCAAGTGTTCCTGCAGCGCGAAACCCCGCAGGTCGGCATCGAGCTGCAAAACAGCGCCAACCCGGTAGGCGAGGGCCTGTACGAAGCGGTGCTGACCATTACCGTCACCTCCAAACTGGAAGACAAGACCGTGTTTCTGGTGGAAGTGGCCCAGGCCGGCATTTTCCAGGTGCGCAACGTACCCGAGGAAAGCCTGGAAGGCATTTTCGGCGTCACCTGCCCCAACATCCTGTTCCCTTACGCTCGCGAAACCATCTCCGACGTGGTCACGCGCGCCGGCTTCCCGCCGGTGCTGCTCAACCCGATCAATTTCGAGGCGCTTTTCGTCCAGCAGAAACAGCAGGCGCAGCAGGCCGGTGCAAGCGAAACAACGCACTAAGCCACTCCTTGCGTTTCTGGTGGCGCTGCTGCCGGCAACCGCATGGGCGCTGGACTATCGCTCGGTGTCGGCGGAAAAGGCCATCCTCTACGATGCGCCTTCC
>DAOMFG010000014.1:0-14453 GCA_035429685.1 Methylophilaceae bacterium
TGATCGACAGGTTGATGCCACGGCTCTTGCGGTCGATGTTGATGATGCGGGCTTCGATCTCGTCACCTTCCTTGAGGTGGTTGCGGATGTCTTCCACCTTCTCGCGGGAAACTTCGGAAGCACGCAGGTAGCCTTCGATCTCGCCTTCCAGCGTAATCACGGCACCCTTGGCATCAAGGCTCTTGACTGTGCCCTTGACCAGTGCACCCTTGTCGTGGGTGGTGGTGTAGGAGCTGAACGGATCGTTGTCGAGCTGCTTCACGCCCAGAGAGATGCGCTCCTTCTCGACGTCGATGCTGAGCACCACGGCTTCCAGTTCGTCACCCTTCTTGAAGTTGCGGATGGCTTCTTCGCCGGTTTGGCTCCAGGACAGGTCGGACAGATGGACCAGGCCGTCGATGCCGCCCGGCAGGCCGATGAAGACGCCGAAGTCGGTGATCGACTTGATCTGGCCACTGACTTTGTCACCCTTCTTGTGGCTGGCAGCGAAGTCGTCCCACGGATTGGATTGGCATTGCTTCATGCCTAGGGACAGACGACGGCGATCTTCGTCGATTTCCAGGATCATGACTTCGACTTCGTCGCCCAGCTGGACGATCTTGGCCGGATGCACGTTCTTGTTGGTCCAGTCCATTTCGGAAACGTGGACCAGGCCTTCGATGCCCGGTTCGATTTCGACGAACGCGCCGTAGTCGGTCAGGTTGGTAACCTTACCGAACAGGCGGGTGCTGACCGGGTAGCGGCGGCTCATGGCAACCCACGGATCGTCGCCCAGTTGCTTGATGCCCAGGGAGACGCGGTTCTTTTCCTGATCGAATTTGAGGATCTTGGCTTCGACTTCTTCGCCAACGGTGAGCACTTCGGACGGGTGCTTGACGCGGCGCCAGGCCAGGTCGGTGATGTGCAGCAGGCCGTCGATGCCACCCAGGTCAACGAATGCACCATAGTCGGTGATGTTCTTGACGATGCCCTTGACCACAGCGCCTTCCTTCAGGTTGGCCAGCAGTGCTTCGCGGTCGGCGCCCATGGAGACTTCCATCACCGCGCGGCGGGAAACCACCACGTTGTTGCGCTTGCGGTCGAGCTTGATGACCTTGAAGTCCCATTCCTTGAATTCGTAAGGGGTGGTGTCCTTGACCGGGCGGGTATCCACCAGCGAGCCCGGCAGGAAGGCGCGGATGCCGTTGACCATGACAGTCAGGCCGCCCTTGACGCGACCGTTGATGAGGCCCTTGATGATGCGGCCTTCGTTCATTGCGTCTTCCAGATCCAGCCACGCAGCGAGGCGCTTGGCCTTTTCGCGCGAAAGCTTGGTTTCACCGAAGCCGTTTTCCAGGGCGTCGATGGCGACCTTGACGAAATCGCCGACAGCGACTTCCAGCTCGCCTTTGTCGTCGCGGAATTCGGAGGTGGGGATCACGCTTTCGGATTTGAGGCCGGCGTTGACGACGACGAAATCGTTGTCAACGGAGATGACTTCAGCGGTGATGACTTCGCCCGAACGCATTTCCTGGCGAGCCAGGCTTTCTTCGAACAGGGCGGCAAAACTTTCTTGGGGGGCAGCAGTAGCCATTAATAACATACCTAACAAAAAATCCCACCTGGCGGCGGGGTTGGTTGAAAAACATCACGTAATCAGGCGATCCGTGATACTTAAAAACTAATGGCGGGACTGGAAATCCAGTACCGCCTGTACAGCTTGCTCGATGGTCAGATGGTCTGTATCGAGCAGTATTGCATCTGCACATTGCTGCAACGGAGCCACTATTCTGGCGCGGTCGCGCGTATCGCGCGCTTGCAGATCCTGCAAGATGTCCGCCATATTAGCAGCGATTCCTTTTTCCATCAACTGCTTATATCGACGTTCCGCACGCACTTCGGCGCTGGCGGTGAGGAATATCTTGGTGGCAGCATCCGGGAATACCACTGAGCCCATGTCGCGGCCATCTGCTACCAGCCCCGGCGCCTTGCGGAAGCTGCGCTGCAATTCAAACAAGGCACTGCGCACGGCGGGATGCACGGCCACTTCCGAGGCACCGCGGCTCATTTCTTCGGAACGCACGGCATCTGAGACATTTTCCCCATTGAGGAAAATTTCGCCGTTATCGAAATGAATGGCCAACCCGACGGCTACCTGTGCCAGCGCGGCCTCGTCCTGCCAGGAAATGCCTTGCTTCAGTCCGGCCAGCGCCACAATGCGATACAGCGCACCGGAATCCAGATAGTGGTAGCCCAGCCTGCGCGCTACCTGTTGTGCGACAGTGCCTTTTCCCGAGGCGGAGGGACCATCGATGGCAATGACGGGAATCATGTTCATGCGACGACCTGCGCGAAGCGCGCGAAATAATCCGGAAAGGTCTTGGCCACACACCTGGGGTCGTTGATGGTGACCGGAACCCCGCCCAGGCTGACCAAGGAAAAGCACATCGCCATGCGGTGGTCGTCGTAGGTATCGATGGCGGCGTTGGGGGTCAGTTTCTGCGGAGGCGTGACGCAGATATAGTCTGCGCCCTCTTCCACCACTGCTCCGATTTTTCTCAGCTCGCTCGCCATGGCGGCGATGCGGTCGGTTTCCTTGACGCGCCAGCTCGCGATGTTGCGCAGGGTAGTGGTGCCGTCGGCGAACAGTGCGGCGATGGCCAGGGTCATGGCAGCGTCCGGGATGTGGTTGCAGTCGAGGTCGATGGCATTCAGTCTGCCGCTGGCGCTGGCTTCGATCCAGTGGTTGCCCATGGTGATGCGCGCGCCCATTTTTTCCAGCGCTTCGGCGAAGCGCACATCGCCCTGAATGCTCTCTTTACCTATCCCTTCTACCCGTACCGGGCCGCCGCCAATAGCGCCAGCGGCGAGGAAATAGGAAGCCGAGGAGGCGTCGCCTTCTACCCACAGTTCGCCAGGGCTGGTGTAGTGACTGTTAGCCGGGATGGTGAACGCCTGCCAGCCATCGCGCTTGACTACGACACCGAAGCGCGCCATCAGGTTGAGCGTGATTTCGATATAGGGCTTAGAGATCAGTTCGCCAACGACTTCGATGATGGTCTGCTGGCCGGTGAGCGGCAGCGCCATCAGTAGCGCGGTGAGGAATTGGCTGGAAACGTTGCCCTTAACGTTGACTTTGCCACTGTTCACGACGGCAGGCAGGATTTCCAGCGGTGGGTAGTCCGCGTTGCCCAGATAGCGGATATCGGCGCCAGCCTGGCGCAGTGCATCCACCAGGTCGCCGATGGGGCGTTCGTGCATACGTGGCACGCCGGACAGCTGGTAGTGGCCGCCGGACAATGCCAGCGCGGCGGTCAGCGGGCGGAAGGCGGTGCCGGCGTTGCCGAGAAATAAATCAGCATCTTTAACCTTGAATGGCCCGGCCTGTCCGCCGACCTTCCAGTCGTCCGGCCCGGTCTGCTCCAGCGGAACGCCCAGGATTTTCAGCGCTTCCAGCATGCGCGCGGTGTCGTCCGAGGCCAGCAGGTCACGGACCTGCGTGATGCCTTCGGCCAGCGCTGCCAGCAGCAGGGTGCGGTTGGAGATGCTCTTGGAACCGGGCAGTTTTATCGTGCCAGCAGCCTTGCTGGCGGGGGAAAGGTCGAGCGTTTCCATTATTTTATTTCTTTTGCTTTTGCTGGGCGTCCGCCCAGGCGCTACGTGCGTTGCGGGCGTGTTCGAATAATTTGGCCAGTTCCACGCCGTCATTGGAATCGATCAGACTGCGGATTTGCGCGAGCTGGGTGGCGTAGGCATCCAGCTCCTGCAACATGGCGTCGCGGTTGGCGAGGCAGATATCGCGCCACATTTCCGGCGAGCTGCCGGCGATACGCGAGAAATCGCGGAAGCCGCCGGCGGCGAAGCCGAACAGTTGGTCGGCATTGGGGCGGCACGCGATGTCTTCTACCAGCGCAAAGGCTAGTACGTGGGGTAAATGACTGACGGCGGCGAAAATACGGTCATGGGTTTCCACCGTCATGTCGCTGACTCTGGCGCCACAGGCGCGCCAGAACGCTTCGGCCTTGGCGGTTGCATCAGGGTCGGTTTCAGGCAAAGGGGTCAGCACTACTTTCTTGCTGTCGAATAACTCCGCCTTGGCTGCCAGAACGCCGCTTTTTTCTGCCCCGGCGATGGGATGGGCCGGCACAAAACGCGGCAGGAACTCGCCAAGATTGGTGCGCGCAGCGGCGACCACGTCACCCTTGGTGCTGCCGGCATCGGTAATGACGGCCGTGGATTTCAGGTGCGGGGCGATCGTTTGCAGGATGGCCGGGAACTGGCCGACCGGGGTGGCCAGCAGGATCAGGTCGGCGTCCTTGGCTGCCTCGGCAGCACTGGCCGTCTGGTCGATGACGCCGAGATGGAGTGCTTCTTGCATGGCATCATGGTGCCGCCCGACACCAACGATGGTACCGGTCTGGCCGGCGCGCTTCAGGGCCAGCGCGACCGAGCCGCCGATGAGGCCGACGCCGAAGATGGCGAGCTTGTCGAAAATGCGCGCGGTTGTCATAAAATGGCGCGTATTGTAGCACGCAGAACTCGCTTATCTGTTGGTGCGAGGTGGCGTATAATTGCACTACAAGCAGAGGAATCATGAACGAACAACACGCAGACTACCTGGGCCCCATCTTGGGGCGTTACGGTCGTTCGGCAACCAATCTGATGCAGATACTGCGCGAGGCGCAGGAGCACTTTGGCTGGCTGCATCCCGATGCGATCGACCATCTCACCTGCCAGCTCAAGGTGCCGCGTACCAAGATCGAAGGCGTGGCCAGCTTCTATTCCTTTTTTTACCTGGAGCCGCGCGGCAAGTACCGCGTGCTGTTCTCCGACAACATCACCGACCGCATGCTGGGCAATCAAGCGCTGATGGAGCGCATGTGCCGCAATTTGTGGGTGGAGCCAGGCAAGATGTCGGAAGACGGCCTGGTCAGCGTGGGGACCACCTCCTGCACCGGCATGTGCGACCAGGGGCCGGCCATTTTGGTCAACAACATCGCCATCACCCGGATGACCGAGCAGCGCGTGGACGAAATCTGCGAGCTGATCCGCCAGTCCGTGCCGATGAGTGACTGGCCGGCCGAGTACTTCCAGATCATCGACAACATCCGGCGCAAGGACATGCTGCTGGAGGACGGCTTCGTGACGGGCTCGGCGCTCAAGGCTGCGTTCGCACGCGGCGCAGAGGGTATGCTGGCCGAGGTCAAGGCCTCTGGCCTGCGCGGACGCGGCGGCGCCGGGTTTTCCACTGGCATGAAGTGGGAATTCAGCCGTAACGCGCCGGGTGAAACCCATTATGTTGTCTGCAACGCCGACGAAGGCGAGCCCGGCACCTTCAAGGACCGCGTACTGCTGACTTCCTACACCGACCAGGTGTTCGAGGGCATGACCCTGTGCGGCTACGTCATCGGCGCGAAAAAAGGCATGCTCTACCTGCGCGGCGAATACCGCTACCTGCTGGATCAGCTCAACGCCGTGCTGGCGCGCAGGCGCCAACAAAACTTGCTCGGCGCCAATGTCCTCGGCCAGACCGGCTTCGATTTCGACATCGAAATCCATCTCGGCGCCGGCGCCTACATCTGCGGCGAAGAATCGGCGCTGATCGAATCGCTGGAAGGCAAGCGCGGCACGCCGCGCAACCGGCCGCCGTTCCCGGTTACGCACGGCTATCTCAACCAGCCGACGGTGGTGAACAACGTGGAAACCTTCGCCGCCACCTGCCATATCGCGCAGCGGGGCGGCGCGTGGTTCGCCGGTATCGGCACGGCCAAATCCTCCGGCACCAAGGTCATGTCCATCTCCGGTGATTGTGCCCGCCCCGGCATCTACGAGTACCCGCTCGGCGTGTCAGTGCGCCAGATGCTGGAGGACTGTGGCGCGGCCAACACCCAGGCGGTACAGGTGAGCGGGCCGTCCGGGGTGACGGTGTCGCGCCAGGAGTTCGACCGCATCCTCGGTTTCGAGGACATCGGCACCGCAGGCGCCTTCATGGTGTTCGACGACAGCCGCGACATGTTCGAGGTGGCGCGCAACTTCACTCACTTCTTCGCCCACGAGAGCTGCGGCTTTTGCACGCCCTGCCGCGTGGGAACGTCGCTGTTGCGCAACCTGATGGACAAGCTGCATGATGGCCACGGCTCGCCTTACGACCTGGAGGAAATCGAGAAGCTGAATAAGCTGCTGCTGTCCATGAGCCACTGCGGCCTCGGCCACACCGCCTGCAACCCGGTGCTGGACACTATCGCCAAGTTTCGCCCGGCCTATGAAACGCGCATGCTGCACCGCGACTTCACTCCCGCCTTCGACCTCGACTATGCGTTGCAGGCGGCGCGCCAGATGACCGGACGCGACGATAGTGGTGCCCATCTGCATAATGTGGAAGAAAACACATGAGCAAGACCTTCACCCTGGACGGCAAGGATGTGCCGTTCGAAGACGGCCAGACCATCATCCAAGCGGCGCTGGACGCTGGCCACTATATTCCGCACCTGTGCCACCACCCGGAATTCAAGCCGCACGGTTCCTGCAAGCTGTGCACGGTCACGGTCAACGGCCGCCAGACCGCTTCCTGCACCATGCAGGCGACGGAGGGCATGGTGGTGGAAAGCGAGACCGAGGAGCTCAACGCGGAGCGGGTGGCACTGACCCAGATGCTATTCGTCGAGGGCAACCATTTCTGCCCGTCGTGCGAGAAAAGCGGCGACTGCCAGTTGCAGGCCACTGCCTACCACCTGGGTATGACGACCGCGCATTATGACCACTTCTTCCCCAACCGTCCGGTCGATGCTTCGCACCCGGATTTCCTGCTCGACTTCAACCGCTGCATCCTGTGTTCGCTGTGCGTTCGCGCCAGTCGCGACGTGGATGGCAAGAACGTGTTCGCGCTGGCGGGGCGCGGCATCCAATCGCACCTGATCGTCAACGCCAAATCCGGAAAACTGGCCGACACCGATTTCAGCGCGCTCGACATGGCGGCGCAGGTTTGCCCGGTCGGGGTGATCCTGCCCAAGCGGCGGGGCTTCGCCGTGCCCATCGGCGAGCGCACTTTCGACAGGCAGCCGATCGATGTGTACGTCGATACGCGTCTGACGCACGATGAGGACTGACATGGATGCTCCTGTAAAAAAGAAGCTTAAGCTGGCCACCGCCACGCTGGCGGGCTGCTTCGGCTGCCACATGTCGTTCCTGGACATCGACGAGCGCCTGTTCGATCTGGTGGAACTGGTCGAGTTCGACCGATCGCCGCTTACCGATATCAAGCAAGTCGGGCAGTGCGACATCGGCCTGATCGAGGGCGGGCTGTGCAATGCCGAAAACGTACACGTGCTGCGTGAGTTCCGCCAGCATTGCAAAATCCTGGTGGCGGTCGGCGCCTGTGCCATTAATGGGGGCCTGCCGGCGCAGCGCAACCCCATCCCGCTATCGGTGATCCTCAACGAGATTTACCTGGCGGAAGCCGGACTGGCGCACGGCGGCATCCCCAACGACCCGGAGTTGCCGCTGCCGCTCGACAAGGTGCACCCGATCCACGAGGTGGTAAAGGTGGATTATTTCCTGCCCGGCTGCCCACCGTCGGGCGACGCCATCTGGAGGTTCCTGACCGACCTGCTGGCCGGGCGCGAGCCGGAGCTGGGTCACGCACTGATGCATTACGATTGAGAACCGCCATGAACAACCTTGAGACTGCCGAGCACCCCGAAAAACTGCGCCGCGTCGCCATCGACCCGGTGTCGCGCGTGGAAGGCCACGGCAAGGTGACCTTGCTGCTGGACGAAAACAACAAGGTGCACCAGGTACGCCTGCACATCGTCGAATTCCGCGGCTTCGAAAAATTCATCCAGGGTCGGCCGTATTGGGAAGTCCCGGTGATGGTGCAGCGCCTGTGCGGCATCTGCCCGGTGTCGCACCACATTGCCGCCTCCAAGGCCATGGATATGATGCTCGGCGTCGAGCACCTGACGCCGACGGCGGAGAAGAACCGTAGGCTGATGCACTACGGCCAGATCATGCAGTCGCACGCCCTGCATTTTTTCCACCTGTGCTCGCCCGATCTGCTGTTCGGCTTCGACTCCGAAGTGGCAAGGCGCAACATTGTCGGCGTGGCGGCCGAATACCCGGACATCGCCAAACAGGGCGTGCTGCTGCGCAAGTTTGGCCAGGAAGTGATCCGCATGACGGCGGGCAAGCGCATCCATGGCACCGGTGCTATCCCCGGCGGGGTGAACAAATCCTTGAGCCGAGAGGAGCGCGACGCGCTGCTCGCCGAGGTCTACCGGATGATCGCGTGGAGCCGCGAGGCGGTGCACCTGGTGCGCCGGCTGTTCGAGCAGAATTTGCAGGAATACAACGCCTTCGGCCGTTTCCGCGCGCACCAATTGAGCATTGTCCGCGCCGACGGCGCCATGGATCTTTACCACGGCGGCTTGCGCGCGCGCGGCATGGATGGCGACATCATCTTCGACCACTACGACTACCGCCATTACTGGGACGTGATTTCCGAGGACGTGAAATCCTGGAGCTACATGAAGTTCCCGTTCCTGCGCAGTTTAGGTCCGGAAACCGGCTGGTACCGCGTCGGCCCGCTCACCCGTGTGGTCAACTGTGATTTCATCCCGACGTCGTTCGCCGAGAAGGAGCGGCGCGAGTTTCTGGCCTTCGACGACGGCCGTGCCACCGGTTCGACGCTGGGCTTCCACTGGGCGCGCATGATCGAGATGCTGCATGCGGTGGAATCCATCAAGGATCTGCTGCACGACGACGACATCATGGGAGAGCAGCTGATGGCCACCGGCGAGCGTGGCGGCCGCGGCGTCGGCGTGATCGAGGCGCCGCGCGGTACCTTGATCCACCATTACCGCGTGGACGAGAACGACCTGGTGATCCGCGCCAACCTGATCGTCTCCACTACCCATAACAACCAGGCGATGAACGAGGCGGTACGCAGGGTGGCGATGCAGTATCTGGATGGTAACGAAATCACCGAGGGGCTGCTCAACCACATCGAGGTCGCCATCCGCGCCTTCGACCCATGTCTGTCCTGCGCTACGCATGCGTTGGGGAAAATGCCGCTGGAAGTCGAACTGCTGGATATGGAAGGAAACCTGGTGGATCGCCTGATGAGATCGTCTGACGGCGTGATTACGGCCTGAAATTGGCGGCGGCGGACGTACTGGTTCTGGCGGTCGGCAACGAAAGCCGTGGCGACGATGCGCTGGGTCCGTTGCTGCTGCGCAGGCTGCAGACCTGGCTGGAAGTGCATGGGTGTGCGGATCGAGTCGAATTGCTGGAAGAGTTCCAGTTGCAGGTCGAACATACGATGGATATTGCCGGCCGGCGACTGGTGTTGTTCGTCGATGCCGGCGTTCAAACGCGGGCACCTTATGTGTTCTGCCGTGCGGTGCCGAAGCGCATGGAGGGCCATACCAGCCATGCTGTCGCGCCTGAAATGCTGCTGGGCATTTATGACATGGTGCATGGAGAAGCACCCCCCCCGGCATTTGTCCTTTGCGTGGCCGGCCGGGAATTTGAGCTTGGAGAACCATTGACGGCTGAGGCACAGGAAAACCTGACGCAAGCGTTTGACTTGGTCTGCGGCCTGCTGGAACAGCCAGACCCGGCAGCGTGGCAGGGTGTTGCGGAAGTTGGTTGAATCGAATTGGAAGAGGAGTGTTGTGATGCGTAATATCCTGAAGGTCTTACTGGGTGCGGCGTTATGCCTGCCGGTGGTGGCGCTGGCCCATACCGGTGCCGGGTCAGTCACTGGGTTTTTCTCCGGCTTCGCTCATCCCTTGATGGGGGTTGACCACTTGCTGGCGATGGTGGCGGTGGGGCTGTGGGCCGCTCAAATAGGGGGGGCGGCCAGATGGCAGGTCCCCACGGCTTTCGTCACACTCATGCTGCTTGGCGGCGCGCTCGGAATGTCCGGGTTCAGTCTGCCTTATATCGAATCTGGAGTCGTCGGTTCGGTCATGCTGCTCGGGCTGCTGATAGCTGTTTCCTGCCGCCCTTCGAACGCCGTGAGCATGGCGATCGTCAGCTTTTTTGCTTTGTTTCACGGGCACGCGCACGGTGCTGAAATGCCGGTTTTGCTGGGTGCGATTGCCTACAGTTGCGGGTTTGCGCTGACGACCGCATCGCTGCACGCCGTCGGGCTTGCCCTAGGTGGTGCGGTGCGAGGGGGTGGGCATGATAGGCTGACGCGCCTTGCTGGCGCCGGCATCGCGCTGGCGGGAGCTTGGCTGGCGGTGGCTTGATCGATGCATGAAATGTCTCTGGCCGAAGAGGTGCTGCGGATCATTGAGGATGCGGCAAGCGATCAGGGTTTCCGGCGCGTCAGAACAGTGATTCTGGAGATCGGCAAGCTTGCCGCGGTCGAACCGGAGGCGATGCGTTTCTGCTTCGATGCGGTGGTGAGCGGCACGCTGGCGGAAGGCGCTGCGCTGGAGATAGAGGAAACTGCGGGAGAAGGCTGGTGCGCGCAGTGCATGGCGACTGTGGCCATGCACGAGGAATTGGGCGCCTGCCCCAGATGCGGTGGTTACCGCGTACAGGTGACCGGCGGCACCGGGATGCGGGTCAAGGAACTGGAAGTCGAACAGGAGTAGGCAATCATGTGTACCACTTGTGGCTGCGGCGGCACGGAAACGCACATCAATGGGCAGGCCATGCACGAGCATGTCGGGCAGGATGGCCGGGTGTACCGCCATGTCCACGCCCACCCGCACGATCATGACCACGATTATCTGCATGACCACGGCCATCCGCATTCCGGCATCGGTGCCGTGCATAGCCATGTCGGGAGGGTGACGCAGTCGCGCATGGTACGGATCGAGCAAGACATCCTCGCCAAGAACAATGCCCATGCCGGCAAAAATCGGGAGTTTTTTAAGGAAAGAGGCATTCTCGCACTGAACCTGGTTTCCAGCCCGGGGTCGGGCAAGACGGCGCTACTGGTGAGAACGATCGCCGCCCTGGACGGGCAACCGGTAGCCGTCATCGAAGGTGACCAGCAGACCAGCAACGATGCCGAACGCATCCGCGCCAGCGGCGCCCCAGCCATTCAGATCAATACCGGCAAGGGCTGCCATCTCGATGCGCAGATGGTGGAGCAGGCGCTGCCTCAACTCGCTCCGGTGCACAATTCTCTGCTGTTTATCGAAAACGTCGGCAATCTGGTCTGCCCGGCGGCGTTCGATCTGGGCGAGGCGGCCAAGGTAGCCATCCTTTCGGTCACGGAAGGCGAGGACAAGCCGCTCAAGTACCCTGACATGTTCCGCGCGGCGCGCCTGATGCTGCTCAACAAGTGTGACTTGCTGCCGTATCTCCAGTTCAACGTGGAGCAGACTATCGAAAATGCCCATCGCGTGAATCCCGCTATCGAAGTTATCCAGATTTCGGTAGCCAGCGGTGCCGGCATGCAGGATTGGCTGGCTTGGCTGCAACGGGAGCAGGAGGCGATGGCCGCGTCGCAGGGGCGGCCGGTTACCGCATGAACGGATTGGTTGCGGCCAACATCCGGTTGTCGCACGAAGCGCAGCCGGTTTTGGCGACGGGAGCTTGGCTCAGCAACACGCTGTGCGTCACGCATGGCCGGCAAGCCTGGGTCAGCGCGGTGGTCGGGGATCTGGCAACGCCGGAAGCCTGCCTGGCGCATGAGGCGACAGCCCGCGCTCTGCTGCAAGCACTGGAGACCAGACCAGCCGCCATCGCTCACGATCTGCACCCGGATTTCCATTCCAGCCGCCATGCTGCGTACTTGGCCGCCCAACTCGATGTGCCCTTGATTGCCGTGCAGCATCACCACGCCCATATCGCTGCCCTGGCCGCGGAGCATGGGGTAGAACAGCCGCTGCTCGGTTTGGCGCTGGATGGCGTGGGGCTGGGTACAGATGACATTCCCTGGGGCGGCGAGTTGTTGCTGGTGGACGGAGCGAAATTCAGCCGTCTCGGTTGTTTCAGGCCGTTGCCATTGCCTGGCGGCGACCGGGCCGCACAGGAGCCATGGCGCCTGGCGGCCGCAGTGTTGCACGAAGCCGGGCGCGGCATGGAGATCACGACAAGATTTCATGCGCAGCCCGGCGCCGCCACGGTCGCGGCGATGCTGGCACGCGACCTCAATTGTCCACGCACGTCAAGCGCCGGCCGCGTATTCGACGCGGCAGCCGGTCTGCTAGGCATATGTACGGTGATGGCGTTTGAGTCACAGGCCGCCAGGCTGTTGGAACAGGCGGCTGCAAGCTTTATGCGGAACAACGGGCGGCCTCTAGCGCTGGAGGATGGCTGGCACATTGACCGGAATGGACGGCTCGACTTGCTGCCGTTACTGACCACCCTGGCGGGGACGGAGGACACTGGGTACGGCGCCGCGCTATTCCACACGACCCTGGCCGCGGCACTGGCCGAGTGGGTAGTGGACGCCGCGCGCCATTCTGGTGTCACCGTCGTGGCCTGTGGTGGCGGTTGTTTTTTCAACGAGATTCTGTCGTCAGAGTTGCAGCGCTTGCTTTCGGCTGAAAATGTCCGCCTGCTGACGGCGAAATCCATGCAGCCCGGCGACTCGGCCATTTCCCTGGGTCAGGCCTGGGTCGCCATACATCGACTGGAGTCCCTCTGACATGTGTCTCGCTATTCCTGTTCGCGTGGAAACGCTCAATGGTACCGAGAGTGCCATCGTCAATCTGGTCGGTGTGCGCAAGGAGATCTCGCTGGCGCTGGTGGACGATGTCGCCGTCGGTGATTACGTGATCGTGCACGTGGGTTTCGCCTTGCAGAAAATTGACCCGGATGAAGCCGCGCAGACGCTCAAGCTGTTCGCCGAGCTGGGTGTGACGGAAAGCGGCGTGTGAAATACATCGACGAGTTTCGCGACGGCGCGCTGGCTGAAACCATCGCTGCCAATATCGCCAGCGAGGTGCATACTGGACGCCGCTACAGCCTGATGGAGTTCTGCGGCGGGCACACTCACGCGATTTCCCGCTATGGTCTGGCTGACTTGCTGCCGCCATCAGTCAACATGATCCACGGGCCGGGCTGCCCGGTGTGCGTGCTGCCGATCGGCCGTATTGATCAGGCCATCCGGCTCGCGCTGCAACACCGGGTCATGCTCTGCAGCTATGGAGATTGCTTGCGCGTGCCCGCCTCACAGGGCATGTCGCTGCTCAAGGCCAGGTCGCGGGGTGCCGATGTGCGCATGGTGTATTCTCCTGCCGATGCTCTCAAGCTGGCACAGGCGCATCCGGAACGACAGGTGGTGTTCTTCGCCATCGGTTTCGAGACCACGACGCCACCTACCGCGGTCGTCGTCAAGCAGGCGCAGTCCATGGGCCTGAAGAACTTTTCTCTCATCTGCAATCACGTGCTGACCCCGGCCGCGATGCGGGCAATCCTCGCCAATCATGGGGGTGACCGGCTCGACGGTTTTGTCGGCCCGGCGCACGTGTCTACGGTGATCGGTAGCCGGCCCTACGAGGTGTTCGCGCACGAGTATGGCAAACCGGTCGTGATCGCCGGTTTCGAGCCGCTGGATGTCATGCAGGCCATCCTGATGCTGGTGCGCCAGATCAACCGGGGGCGAGCAGAAGTGGAAAACGAGTTCACGCGCGCGGTAAGCCGGGAAGGCAACCACAAGGCGCAGGCACTGGTCGGCGAGGTGTTCCGACTACGCGATGAGTTCGAATGGCGCGGACTGGGCGTGATTGCACACAGCGCCCTGGCATTGCGCGACGCCTTTGCCGAATTCGATGCCGAGCAGCGCTTCGGGCTCGACTATCATGCGGTGCCAGATCACAAAGCCTGCGAATGCGGGGCCATTCTGCGCGGGGAAAAGCGCCCCGAGCAATGTAAGATCTTCGGCACGGCATGTACGCCGGACACCCCGGTCGGCTCATGCATGGTATCGTCGGAAGGTGCCTGCGCCGCTCACTATACCTATGGGCGATTCAAGAACGTTGCCGTTGCGGCCGGGTAGAGATGACAAAACGCAAATCAGCCTATACCCGCCCGCTCGACATTGAACGCGGCCGTATCGACATGAACCACGGCAGCGGGGGCAGGGCGATGGCGCAGCTGGTCGAGGAACTGTTTGCCGAAGCGCTCGCCAACGAATATTTGGCGCAGGGCAACGATGGCGCTGTCTTGCCGCCCGCCAATGGCCGGCTGGTGGTATCCAGCGACGGCCATGTCGTGTCGCCATTGTTTTTCCCGGGGGGCGACATCGGCTCGCTAGCGGTGCACGGCACGATCAACGATTTCGCGATGATGGGCGCGCAGCCCCTCTATCTGACCGCTTCCTTCATCCTCGAGGAGGGGTTCCCGCTGGCCGATCTCCGGCGCATCGTCGTGTCAATGGCTGAGGCCTCTGCGGCAGCCGGCGTGCTGGTGGTCGCAGGCGATACCAAGGTGGTCGAGCAAGGCAAGGGCGATGGCGTATTCATTGCCACGACCGGCATCGGCGTCGTTCGTGAAGGGGCGAACCT
>DAOMFG010000015.1:0-14061 GCA_035429685.1 Methylophilaceae bacterium
CTGAGCAGATCCACGTGGATGCCAGGGTGATCGCCGCCACGCACGTCAATCTCGAACGCGCGGTGGCTGAAGGCAGGTTCCGGGAGGATCTGTATTACCGGCTCAATGTGCTTCAGCTGAAGACGCCCGCGCTGAAGGAGCGTGAAGGCGATGTCGAGCTGCTGGCCAAATACTTCTTCGAAAAGTTTGTCCACGAAAAGCGCCACAACGTCAAAGGGTTTTCCCAGTCATGCATCAACGCGATGAATCAATATGCGTGGCCGGGGAATGTGCGTGAACTGATCAACCGCGTCCGGCGCGCCATGGTGATGTGCGAGAACAAACTGATTTCGGCGGAGGATCTGGGCATAGGCGGGACAACTGCCAAGCTTCAGTGGGTCACCCTGAAGGAAGCCAAGGAGCGCGCCGAAAGAGAGATCGTCAGGGACGTGGTAGATCGCACCCGGGATAATCTGACGCTGGCGGCACGCCACCTCGGCGTATCACGCGTGACGCTCTATCGCCTGCTGGAAAAATATGAAATCAGGCCCTGACGCCATGCGTCGAGCCCCCTGTTTTTGAAGATGAAATTCTGATCGCCGTAAATTCACCCGACCCCTCGGCAATCAGATATGGCAGCGTGGAAACACGCTGCCTTTTTTTATCTCTAGGTTTCTGGCATCCGGGAACGATTTTTCGTAGAGGGGCGCCCGTTCCGATCCTGGCTTCTTCGTAGCGGCATTCTTTCGTGCCGGGGGCGGCGCTCCTGCTCCAATCATGCCGCACATCCACTTATTCAGAACGATCGTAAATCCAGCGCGATGTGTAAACCCGGATTTACAAATCCGAAAAACCATGAAAATCCTTTTCCAATCAATGGAATGGCAAATATTCCAACGTCGATGTGTATCGCCAACGATACAGATGGCTGCTGTGAAAAACCGGGTATTTATAAAAAACAATAACAAAAACATGAAGTTGCAAAATTGGCACAGGCATTGCTGTAGGTATCGCAAAGCAAATATTGCTGCACAAGGAATGTAGGGAGAAGTAAATGACCCGGATCGCCAAAAACCGAAATATAGCCGTGACGCGACTAGCCCTGTACGGGGTTGTCGTGGTCGCTGCTTTCTGCTTTGCAGGCCAGGCGGCGGCCGGTGATGTCGATCAGGAATACCTGGCCATGGGGCAGGATATTGCAGCAAGCGATATCGCGCTCCCCGACGAACTGCTGTCCGGTATCCACGGCAAGGGCGCGGAAGCGCAGCGCCTGCAGGCGGAAAGCAGCGTGGCCGTCATCCTGTGGGATGAGCGTGACGGTGCCAGTACGCGCCGGACTGCTTCCACAGCCAGCGGAAACACCAACCTCCAGACCGTAAGCGTTACGGTGAGCTGGAAGTAAGGGGCGCATCATGCGGATTGATTTGACAATGTGGGTTCTGGCAGGAGGGTTGGCATTGGTTCAGACCATGCATGCCGTTGCTGCCGATGGCAACATCGTCGTTATCCGCGATGTGCCAAGGCAGCCGGTCGTGGGTTATCACCCCACCGGCCAGGCACGTACGGTTGATACCGCGCCGGATGAACAAGTCATGTACGCAACAAAGGGCAATGGAAACGCCGTCACCGAGCTGACGGACCACGAAACTGCGGTGATTACGAGTGGCGCGGGAGGCAATGCCTCGCTGGCAACTTCCCAGACCGGTGGCATAGCAGCGGCTGACAGAATATCCGCTGGCAGGATTACCGGCGTGACAGGCACGACACTCTCGCCTACAGGCGCACTGGGTTCCGTGACATCCAGCATCGGTGGCGGCGTGGGCGGCGGCGTAGGACGTGCCACCGACGGTCTGGCCAACACGCTGGGCGGCGTTTTGTCGCGTACCGGCGGCATGTGAGGGGACAAAAATCATGAAGCGGGTGAATCGAGTAATGGTGGTGGTGCTGGGGTTGGCGGGTGCAGTTAGCCTGCCGGCGCAAAGCGACGACCTCAGCTATGGTTTGCCGGGATATATCAACCGGAGCGTGATTGATGCAAATGCATTGAGCGATGTGCGCGGGCGGTTTGCCGTGAACATGGCTGCAGGAGATTCAAATGCCCAGGTCAATGCGGGCGCCTTGGCGATCAATCCGGACGGCGGCCTTGCTGCCGCCCAGGTGATGTCGCACCAGGCCGTTGGATCGATTCGTGCAACAGCACCGAATCTGTCCTTTGCCATCATCGGTGATCATGCCTTTGCCAACAGCGTAGGCGCGATTTCGGTGAACCAAACCAGCGGCGTGGGTAACACCCAGGCCAATGGCATGGCATTCGCAGTGGGTTTTGAAGTGGAGTCGGTCTCGGAAAGCAAGCTTGCCGCGACTGCCTCCGGAATTGGGCTGGAAGGCTCTGGATCAAGTACGGGAGTGAAAACGGCATCGATTTCCGATACCGCTTTCGAGGGATCCCGCGGACTGATCCAGATCAACCAGTCTGCGGGGTCGGGCAACAGCACGGCCAACAACTTCGCTTTCCAGTTACAGCTGGGGGCGAAGCCTTAACTACTTAGTGACTGAAGGAGAATATCATGAAAACACATACCAAGTATACCCCTCTGGCATTGGCAGTGGCTGCGCTGTTTGCTAGCCCGTTTGCACTCGCCGAAGGGAACGAAGGCCCGCGTGGCGGTCATGACAAGGACGGCGTGTCGATCAAGATCAAGAAGGAAGTCGAGATCGAGCGTGATGTCCGCGTTCATGGCGATCCGCGCGTAGTCGGCCGTATCAATGTCGAGGCAAGCTCGGCCGCCCTCACCAACCAGGAGCAGACTAACGTCCATAACAGCGTCACCAACAACATCGTCGACAACGATGCCGCCGCGAGCGGGGGTGTCCTGTCCAACGCCAGCGGCAACATTGGCCTGAACATCACCGCCGGTGATAACAACTATCAGGACAACTCCGCTGCGCTGTCCGCCGTGGATGCCGAGTTCGTGTTCGCCGATGCCGAAAGCTTCTCCAGCCAGTCCGCCTACGGCAACACCACGAGCAACCTGGCCACGGCCAACCGCGCCAGCCTGAGCGGCAATGTGCTGGCCAATGCTTCCGGCAACATCGGGGTCAACGTGTCGGCCGGCGGGGGCAACCTGCCGGCCAGCTCGCTGGCGGCCTGGGTCAGCAGCTCCGGCACCATGGCTGAAGCCGATGTTTCCAGCAGCCAGAAGGGTGCCGGGAATGTCACCAATAACCAGGGTGCGACTTACACCGTGACGCACACGACCGATGTCAAGCTGAGCGGCAGCCTGACCGGCGGCAGCTTCGGCTTCGGCGTTGGTGGTTATGCCGGCTCCGCAGGTGGCACGTATGCTGGCCGCGAAGGTGGGGTTTATGGTGGCACAACTTCTGGAACTTACGCTGGCAATGCATCTGGCACGACAAAAGGAACGTCTGACCAGATCGGCAATGTCTATCTGGACCAATGGCAAGGTCAAACCCATCCTGGCTCCAGCAACATTGGTCACGTCGACGTGGACAACCAGGCCCAAGGTGCGGTGGACCTGAACAAGGATGGCGGCGCTTTTGCCTTCAACAACGCGGGTACCTACGGCGGCACTGAAAGCGGTACCACCAAGGGCACTGAAAGTGGTGCCTACTCGGGCGGTGAAGCCGGTGTCTACGGTGGCAAGGAAGGTGGCGTGCTCGGCTTCGTCGAAGCTTCTGCGATCGGCCTGAGCGGCACCTTCTCCGGCGTGGTTACCAACGTCGAAACGCTGTTCCGTCCGCACGTGAACAATGCCAGCGTGAGCGGCAACGTTCTGGCCCATGCTTCCGGCAATATCGGGGTGAACGTGGCGGCAGGTACCAATAACCTGCAAGCCAACCATCTCGCCATTGCAGCGGCACTGGGTAATGGCGGCGGCGGTACCGGCGGCGGTGAATAATCGCTGCTGAACGATTCTCCGGCCGGGTTCTCCGGCCGGAGATTTCGATGTTTGAATACACCCAACGGGAGGATGCCATGATCGGTCGCAACTGCAAAATAGCTTGTTGTAGCGGACTACTCACCCTGCTGCTGGGTGGTTTTGCGTTTCAGGCCTCGGCAGGACAGGCGCAACTGGGCAACGTCATCCCGGGCGCCGGGGTCATCAACAAGAACCTGGTGAGCATGCGGGAACTGCATTTCGTGGACATGGTGCCACAGCAGACCGACTTCAGTTGCGGTGCAGCCGCACTGGCCACCATCCTCAGATATGCCTACCGGAAAGATGTGACCGAAGAAGAAGTGATCAAAGGCCTGCTCACGGTCAGCGACCTGGAGGTGGTCCAGCAAAGGGGGTTCTCCCTGCTGGATCTCAAGAACTATGTACAAACGCTGGGAATGCGCGGCAGGGGCTACAACATGAAGCCCGAGATGCTCGAGCAGATCAAGATTCCCACCATCGCGTTGCTCGATATCAGGGGTTACAAGCACTTTGTCGTCGTCAAGAAAACGACGGAGGACAAGGTGTATCTCGCCGATCCGGCACTGGGTAACCGGATCATGAACAAAGGGGATTTTGTCGCCGGCTGGAATCAGGTGATCTTTGCGGTCATCGGACAGGGCTTCGATCGCGAGTCGATTCTGATGCGGCCCAAGGAGCCGCTCACTGCCAGGAATATTGTAGATACCTGGCGGCCGCTCACCGATTCACAGTTGGCGGAATTCGGGTTTAACCGTGGAGAGTTTTTCTGAACTCTCGCACATTGGGCAGGGAGTGCCTTGCGCGGTTGCGCTCCCGGCTCACAAGGTCAGTGAGGAGTACGTCATGGAACTTAATTCTTTGCAGGAAGTCGCGCGGTTACATAGTAAGTTAAGTACGAGCAGCAAGCTGCGGCGCTGGAGCAGGAAACCGCTGGCAATGGCATTGATAGGTGCATTGTCGATGACAGCGACCGCCAACGCCGGCCTGCCGCCCGACCTGGGCGTGTTCGACCAGGCGGAAGAGTTGCCAGATGCCGCGCTGGGCCATATGCGCGGCAAATTCGTATCGTCCGGGCAGGTCATGTACTTCGGCGTGGAAATGGTCACCCGCTGGCAGACTGCCGCAGGCGAGGTGATCAGGGCCGGGGCCGAATTCGGGGTCAATTTTGCCGGTCACACCCCACGGGTAGAGTTCCGGCCGACCATCACCGCGGAGCACAACGGCACGCCCTCCTTGCAGACAGCGCAGGGCAACTCGATGGCCAGTGGCGCCGGCGGGCTTGATAATGTGAGCGGGGTCGTGCAGAACATTCAGGTGGCAGGCACGTCCAATGGCGTGGGCAATACCATCGGCATGAATGTCGAGATGCTATCCTCCCCATCGGCCGCACCTGCATCAGCGCCGGCGGCGAATGGGCCGGAGACCCTGTCAGTGCAAACGGCCAGCGGCACGACGGCGACAGTGAGCATGGCAGGCAACGGCATTGGCGTGGCAGTCACCGTACCCGACCAGGGACGGGCCGTTCAGCAGATTCGCAACGTGGCGCAGGGGGGCGGACAAGTGCTGCAATCCGTGCAACTGGGCGGCAACCTGAACCAGATTCACAACCTGATTAATCTGAACGTCAAGATGGATGCCACGAATGGCCTCTCGTCCCATAGCGCACAGGTGTTGTCGGGGTTGAGAATGTTGCCGCAGAGCGGCACTTTCTGAGTCCGGCGCGATCAAGGGCGGCATTCTCTCCCGCCCTTGATTTATAGTGTGCCAATCTCACCACCCTTGGTCTGCGTGGCTGATATTGAAGGACTGTGTGTTTTATACAACAAAAACCCCGGTATCCGTTTGACCCGAAGCGATTATTTGGGCATGATAGCCGCACAATTCAAGCTGTATCAGCGATTGACCAAGGGGGTTTCATGTATCGTCGCGTTCCTCTAAATATTCTCAGAGCGTCTGTCGTCCTCTGTTTTCCCCTCACCGCCCTTGCGGCAACCAATGACGATGTCGAGCAGTTGCGCCAGCAGATGCAGGATCTCCAGCAACGCTACGAGGCCCAGAACGCCACGCTGCGCTCCATGGCGGCCCGCCTGCAGCAGATCGAGGCCGGCAAGGGTGGCCAGCCGCGTTATGTGAAGACGGGTGGCGCCACCAGCAACGCTCCGGTCGGCGAAGAGGCAGGCTCTCCGGACGCGGCAGGTGCTGCACGAGGCACGGCGCAAGCTGCCGCTGGCGAGGAAAAAGTGGTCAGGGAAGCGCCGGCCGCTAGAAGTGCCGAAGCTATCCTGCTGGAGCAGCGCGCCCTGTTCCAGCAGACCTTCTCCATCGAGCCGGGCATCAGCTATTCGCATACTGATCGCCGCGATCTTTCCTTGAACGGCTTTCTTGCCCTGGATGCCATTTTCCTGGGCAACATCAACCTCGACCGCATCAAGTCGGATACCTTTACCGCCGACGTCACCGCCCGCTATGGGCCGACGGATCGCTTGCAGTTCGATGTAAATATCCCTTATCTGTACCGCGATACGAATTTTGCATCCGGCGGAGCCGCCGGCGGGGCCGCTGGTGTAACGTCCGATCATTCCGTTACGGACAACGATATCGGCGATATCAGCGCGGGCGTCTATTACAGCCTGTTCCAGGAATCGCCGGGCAACCCCGACACCGTCATCAGCCTGCGCGCGAAAGCACCGACCGGGAAGGATCCCTATGGGATCAAACTCAAGCAGGATCCCAGTAACACGAATCTGTATTACCCGACCGAACTGCCCACCGGCAACGGGGTCTGGGCGCTTACCGCCGGGATCAGCTTTATCAGGTCGCTGGACCCGGCGGTTGTCTTTGCGAACCTGGGCTACACCTACAACATCATCGAATCCTTTAACGATATCAGTTCGACCCCAGGCACACAGACCTCCGCCAAAGTTGACCTGGGCAACCATTACACTCTGGGTGCCGGCATTGCATTCGCCCTGAACGAGCGCATGAGCTTGAGCATGTCCTACTCGCAACGCATCACCGACACCGTCCGTATCAAGGAGAAGGGGCAGAGCTGGCAGGATGTCAGTGGGAGCGACACGAATTCCGGCGCGCTTAATTTCGGCGTAACCTATGGCCTGACGGACAAGCTTTCCGCGCTGACGAGCGTGGCGATGGGCGTCACCCCCGATGCGCCGGATGTCGTGGTGGGCATCAGGTTCCCGTATCGCTTCTGACAAACGCGCTCATCTCGCGCACAAAAATGCCAACCGGTTGCGGTTGGCATTTTTTTCGTCCCGATACCTTCGGGAGAGGCATGGGGTGAGGAAAGATCGCGCCGATGGCGACGCGCTCCTGCTATCGGATTTTTAGAGGCATCCTTCAATGCCCGCCGGTCAGCGGTACGAACCTCACCGGAATGACGTTCTGGCTGTGCGTGTCGCCGTTCTCGCCTTTGCGGATCAGCAGCAGGTCCTGCACGTTGTAAGCCTCGCCCAGCGGGATCACCATGCGCCCACCCGGTTTGAGCTGGTCGAGCAAGGGTTGCGGCACATGGCTGGCACCGGCGGTGACGATCACGCCATCGAACGGCGCATGTTCCGGCCAGCCCAGGTAGCCATCCCCTGCCATGACGCGCACCCGGCCATAGCCCGCGCCTTGCAGCGTTTCCGCCGCCTGCCTGGCCAGCGGCTCGACGATCTCGATGGAATAGACCTCGACCCCCATCTCTGCCAGCACGGCGGCCTGGTAGCCGCAGCCGGTGCCGACTTCCAGCACCCGCCCGCCCGCCTTGACCGCCAGCAGGTCGCTCATCAGCGCCACGATGTAAGGCTGGGAAATGGTCTGGCCATGGCCGATGGACAGCGGCCGGTTCTGGTAGGCATAGCGCTGCTCCTGCTGCGGAACGAACAGGTGGCGGGGTACGCGCGACATCGCCTCCAGCACCTCCGGCGACAACGGCGTGCCGCCGTAGCTTGGGGCGACTTCCCGGGCCATTTCGGACACCTCTTCCACCATCGCCGCACGACGCTGAGCGTACTCCCGCTCCACGATCTCGTCGGCCAATACGCCACGCATCGCCATAGCCCCCAGCAGCGCCAGCAGTCCGGCCAGCCTTTTACTGGCCACCAGGCTTGCGTCTTGCCGGCAGCAGGTCGAGGCCGGCGAGCTGCTCGTGCAGTTCCAGGGCGGAAAGCTTGCTGTAGTCCCTGGAAACCGGCTTCAGATCGAAGCCGTTGGCGCGATGCAGTTCCTCGCGCATCAAGCCCAGCAAGCGGCTGTCGGCCGCCAGCACCACGCTGTTGGCTTTGCGTTCGCGCGCCAGTTGCGTGGTGGCCGCCGCAACCTGCTGGGCATAACGCCGCTCGTATTCCGCACGGTGCTGGCCGCGATGGTCGTCGTAGCCGTGCGAACCGCCACCGCCCGTGCTGCGGTTGCCGCCGCTGTTGTCCGACCACAGCTCCTTGCCGGAAGCCTCCTGCTGCAGATTGACCAGGCATTCCTGTTCCAGCAGGCGCGGACTGGATTCATAGGCTGGATTTTCCGCGGGTTCCAGCGTAAAAAAACGGGCTTGTGCGCCATTGGCGACTACGACGATGGTATTCATCTGGCTCATCCTCCTCGAGGTTGGGAACGGTGCTTGCGCACCAGGTGACGAACTTCAGACCAGCATGGAAATCCTGTTTCCATACTGACATCATAGGTCCGAATTTCAATAATTCAATGCCCCGCACCCAAAATGGCTTCCGGCGTCGCCGGGAAGCCTCGCACAGCGACCCGGAGGTTGATGCCCCGCATGGAGATTGCCTAGCCGTTTTATCTCATGCAATATAGGCAGCTTAAATATCTCGACAAATCCGGGCCATGAAAGAAACTCCTGGCACATCTCCGCCATTTTCCGCAGGGTCTCCCGAAGACGCGCAGGAAACCAGATATAAATGCGTTTTTCTCAACAACGTGTTTTCCTTTGCCGCGATTGTGGCATTCCTGATGGGGTATATCCGCTGGCAGGAACGCCCCCTGATGGGGCTGATCGACTTCGGCTACTCCGGAATCGCTTTCGGGCTGCTCTACTACCTGCGGCGCCATGAGGAAAAGATCGAGCTTGTCAGCTCGCTTTCCCTGACGGTTTCATACGTCCTTTTTTTCGCCCTCTACCTGCTGGCGCCTTACAGTTCGGTCAGGCTGTCTCTCTTTTTTCTGCTCGCCGCTTCGGCATTCTTCCTGAAAGGCCGGAAAAAAGGGTTTCTGTGGCTGCTGCTCATCCTCGTATCCATTCTGGCCGGCCATGCTCTTCCCTATTTCGCCACGGCTTACTCGCTGCTGGACGTGATTATCACCTGCGTGTATCTGATCGCCCTTTTCTTCATCTTCGACAAATACGAAGCCATCAAGGAAGACCAGAAGGCGCGCCTGAAGCAGCTAAACACAAATCTGGAGGGACAGGTCCGGGAGCGCACCTGGGAACTGCTGCAAGCAAACAACTCGTTGAAAAATGAAAGGGTGCTGTTGGAGGAACTCTCTTCCACCGACCACCTGACCGGGTTGTGCAATCGTCACAAGTTCGAAGACCTGTTCAACTTCGAGTTGCAGCAGGCGCGACGGCACAACACGGAGATTTCGATCATTCTCCTGGATATCGACCACTTCAAGCCCGTCAACGACACCTACGGACATAACCGTGGCGATGCCGTTCTGAGGGAATTTGCCTCCGTTTTAAAATCCTCGGTGCGTAGCAGCGATGTCGTGGTGCGCTGGGGTGGAGAAGAGTTCATCGTGTTTGCGGCCAAGACCTCGCTGCAACAGGCGCAGCAACTGGCCGAAAGCATTCGCCAGAAAGTGAGAGGCACCGAGCTGCCGCATGTGGGACAGCTCACCGTCAGCCTGGGGGTGGCCTCGGTCGCCGCACAGGACAGCCTGGAAACCCTGATTCATCGGGCCGACCGCGCGCTTTACCGGGCAAAGGAACTGGGCCGGGATAACGTCGTGGTCGAGGCGAGTCCTCCAACGGCATGAACATAGTTGGTGCACGCCCTACGAGGGCAGCATCCAGAAACTCACGGTCATAAGGCTTGGCGCTGAATACGGCAATTTTTATCAAATTCCCCCGATGGACGTCGCCGTCATCCTGTCAAGAATCAACGCTCCTCGGTGTTGGTGTCCGGCGTCGCGGTGATCTTGTGGATGCTGATGTCGGCGCCTTCGAATTCTTCTTCGGCATCCAGTCGGATACCGACCATCAGTTTGAGGATGCCGTAAACGACAAGGCCGCCGGCGATAGCAATGGCTACGCCGGTCAGGGTTCCAACTGCCTGAGCGCCAAGGCTGACGCCACCCATCCCGCCGAGCGCCTTGGCTCCAAAAATACCGGCGGCGATGCCACCCCAGGCGCCGCACAGGCCATGCAGCGGCCATACGCCGAGGACGTCGTCGATCTTCCAGCGGTTCTGCGTCAGGGTGAACGCCCAGACGAAGACACCACCGGCCACGGCACCGGTGGCCAGCGCGCCCAGCGGATGCATCACATCCGAGCCTGCGCACACCGCCACCAGGCCAGCCAGCGGGCCGTTGTGCACGAAGCCGGGGTCGTTCCTGCCGGCCAGCAGCGCGGCCAGCGTACCGCCTACCAGGGCCATCAGGGAATTGAGCGCCACCAGACCGGTGACAGCCTGCAGAGTCTGCGCAGACATCACGTTGAAGCCGAACCAGCCGACGGTGAGGATCCAGGCCCCCAAGGCGAGGAACGGGATATTGGATGGCGGGAAGGCATGCAGACGGCCATCCTTGCCGTAACGACCGCGACGCGCACCGAGCATGGCAACCGCCCCCAAGGCGATCCAGCCACCCATGGCATGTACCACCACCGAGCCGGCGAAATCATGGAACCTGGCGCCGAAAACGGTGAGAAGCCAATACTAGAAGCCGTAGTGGTTGTTCCGGGAGATGCGTTGGAAAAACGGATAGACGAAGCCGACCAGAAAGAAGGTCGCCGCCAGTTGCGGGTTGAATTTGGCGCGCTCGGCGATGCCGCCGGAGACGATAGCAGGAATGGCGGCGGCAAAGGTGAGCAGGAAGAAGAACTTGACCAGTTCGTAGCCGTTCCTGGCGGAGAGTACTTCAGCCCCATGCAGGAAACCGATGCCGTAGGCGATGCTGTAGCCGATGAAAAAGTAGGCGATGGTGGACACGGAAAAATCCACCATGATCTTTACCAGCGCGTTGACCTGGTTCTTGCTGCGCACCGTGCCTAATTCCAGAAAGGCGAAGCCTGCATGCATTGCGAGCACCATAATGGCGCCGAGCAGAACAAACAGGACATCGCTGGCTGATTGCATTGCTTCCATGGCAAAAATCTCCAAAATGAAAAAAATCGCGCTATATCAGCAAGATCCGGACCATAAACTTATGGTATTGATTTATATGTAAATACAGATCAGGGAAAAAGTTTTGCGCCCCATACTTGTGCGTATGGTGGTGCATACGCATTACTTTGGTGCATTTTCCGTATGGATGACTATCGCGTCTTATATCAACAAACTATCGTTCCCGTCCCGCCTCATGAAACGCTTTTCTCACGGGTGACAGCAAATATTGCAGCACGGTCTGATCGCTCAGTTTGATTTCTGCCGCCAGCTGCATGCCGGGGCTGAGTTGCAGAGATCCCGTTTCGGTATCAAGTGTCTGGGTCTTGAGGCTGACCAGTGCGCGGTAGGCCGATTGGGCGTTAGGTTGATTGCCTGAGCTCTGGCTGTTCTGCTCGTTGCGATTCGGTGTATCGCTGGCGTCGGCGCCGACATAAGTTACCTGCCCGTCAAGCATGCCATATTTCTGAAACTGGTAAGTGGCAAGTTTGAGCTTGACCGGCTGGCCCTGACGGACGAAGCCGGCATCTTCGTTCTTGACCCAGACCTCGGCCTGCATGGCTTCGTTGTTGGGAACGAGCGTCATCAGCACGGTACCTGGGGAAACCACAGAGCCGGGGGTGTGGGTGGCCAGATCCTTGACGATGCCATTCTGGGGCGCCTTCAGTTCCAGCAGGCTGTTGCGGTGCTCCTGCTTGGCCCATTCCTGGCTGATTTTCTGGTAATCGGCGTAGGTGGCGACCTTTTCCGCCTGGAGTTTCTGACGGTAATTGGAGCTGATCTGCGCCAGGCGCTTCTGCGATTGATCGATGGAAGCTTGCAGACTCTGCGCGGTGAACTCCTGCGCGCGCAGGTCTTGCTCATTCTCGATGCGATCGCGCTGTTTCTCCAGCACCATCAGGTTGTCGGCAAAACCGGTTTTTCCCAGCTTGGCATAGGCCTCTTCCTGAGCACGGTAGGTGGGCAGGGTCTGTTCCAGCTTGTGCTGGATTTCCAGGGTGGCAGCAAGGTCCTGCCGGGTCTTGTCGAGCGTGGCGCGCTCCTCGGCAAGGGCATCTTCCAGCGCGCGGCGGTTGGCGAGATATTCAGCTTCGATATGGCGGAACAGCTCCGGGGCGTCGCCCTTTTGCATCCTGAACGGCATCCCGGCAAGTTCGGCTTCGATACGGCGCAGTTCCAGCGTCTTGTGCTGGAGTTCGTTCTGGATCTCCTTGCTGTCGGCTTGCGACAGGTTGGTATCCATACGCGCCAATACTTGCCCGGCGACGACATGCTCGCCCTCCTTCACCGCTATCTCACGAACGATGCCGCCTTCCAGCGGCTGGACGATCTTGAGGTAGCTCAGCGGCATCAATTTGCCTTCCGCCACGGCAACGATATCGAGACGGCCGAAGGTAGCCCAGACCAGCATGATGAGTGCCAGCACCAGCACGCCACGCAGCACCATCCTGGGCAAGGGCGACGGCGGGGCATCCTGAATGCCGAGAATGCCGGGGCAAAAGGTGTGCAAATCGTGGTGATCGGCGCCTGACTTGTCCTGTTGCATCGAAAACATGGATTTCAATCCTTTAGCCTGCTATTATGACCATTATTATGGTCAAGTTAAACGAGAACCTATGCAAACCGTCAGCGTAGCCAATGCCAAGGCACACCTCTCTGCGCTACTCGATCGGGTTGAATTGGGCGAGGAGGTTACCATTACTCGTAATGGCAAGCCGGTTGCTGCCCTGCAACCAGTCTCCCCTCCCAGAAAGCCACTCGACCTCGCCCGCCTGGACGATCTACGCAAAACCTTGCCGCCTTCCACTGAAAGCAGTGTCGATCTCATCCGGCAGATACGAGAAGACCGCTACTGATGCTGTATCTCGACACCTGTGTGTTGATCCCGCTGTTCGTGCAGGAAGCGTCTTCCAACAAGGTGCGCGATTTCTTCGCAAACAACACACAAGCCCTGTCGATCAGTGCCTGGAGCGAAGTCGAATTCACCAGTGCCATGTCGCTCAAGGTACGCAGTCGCCAGATAACGCATGATTCGGCTCTCACCGCGATCCTGGCCTTTCGGGATATCGCGGAGGAAAGCTTTTCCATTCTCTTGCCATCCCCGCACAACTACCATCGGGCATCAGAGTTTCTTACGCATTTCAACACAGGGCTGCGCGCGGGCGATGCCTTGCATCTGGCCATCGCCCACGAACGCCACACAACGCTGATCACGTCGGACCGGATAATGCTGGAGGCAGCAAAGTCCCTGAAAATTTCCTCATCTCCACTCTGAATAGATGCATGCGCAGCCAACGAGCCGTACATGCATCCCTGTTGACATTATCCCAGCTTCACCAGTTCCGCCTGCCAGGTGGTGGGGCTGTTGAGCGTCTGCGCACTCTGGCCGAACGGCGCGCTGTTGATGACGCTCTGCGCGGCGTTGAGGCCGATGCCGGCCAGCGTGCCGGCCTTGCCATACTGGTAGGCCAGATCACCGCCGATGGCGGCAGTGTCGCTGCCGACGTTGAGGTGAGCGGTAAGGCGCGCATCGGTCAAGGCCCAGCCCGCAACAGCACCGGCGGCATCGAAGTCGTTGACGATACCGACAAAGTCGAAGTTCTCAATCTTGTTGTCGCGGAGGATGTCGGCGCCACCCGCACTAAAGCCAGCCATTGCCTCGGCAATCACCTGAAGATCGATGACGCTGTGGTTGGTGGTAGCGCTATACCAACCCTTGAAGGTGATCTGATCGGTAACTCCGGTCTTGAGGATAAGATCGCTGCCACTTTTGCTGAGACTGAGATCGCTGTAGGCGATGCCAC
>DAOMFG010000016.1:0-13651 GCA_035429685.1 Methylophilaceae bacterium
CGTTACGACAGCATCGTCGCCGATCTGCGCGCCGAACTGGCCAAGGTGTAATAATTTGACACGCGTCGACCCTGCCAACCCGTTAGCCGTCAGCGCCGTCGTCATCGACCTCGACGGCACGCTGCTGCACACCGCGCCCGACCTCGCCGAGGCGGGTAGGCGTATGATGCTGGAACTGGGTCTGCCGCCGGTGCCGGAGGCGACCGTGCAGACTTACATCGGCAACGGCGTGTCGCGCCTCATCAAACGCATCCTCAGCGGCAGCCTGGATGGCGAACCGGATGCAGCGCTGTACGCGCGCGCCAAGCCGATTTACGAGAAACATTACGCCGAAGTGGTGAGCCTGCACAGCCGGCCGTTTCCGGACGTGGTGGAAGGGCTGGGAGTGCTGAAAGCAGCCGGCTACCGCCTGGCCTGCATCACCAACAAGGCAGAGAAGTTCACCGTGCCGCTGTTGCAGGATACCGGCCTGTTCGATTACTTTGAACTGATCCTGTCCGGCGATTCGCTGCCCAGGCGCAAGCCCGACCCACTGCCGCTGCTGCATGCCTGCGAGGTGTTCGGCATCACGCCGGACCAGATGCTGCTGATCGGCGATTCCCTCAACGATACCCAGGCAGCGCGGGCGGCCGGCTGTCATGTGTTTTGCGTGCCATATGGCTATAATCGCGGTCGTCACGTGAACGAACTGGATTTGGACGCGGTGGTGGACAGCCTGCTGCAGGCAGCCAAGTTGATCAAAAAAGCATGAACCCGGAATTCTTCAATCTGTTGCGAGCCAACTGGCGATGGTGGCGCTGATCTAGCCGCCCTCCGCCGGCGGTGCATGATGGCCATCGCAACCTAAATATTGGAGATATTCATGCTGCACACCATTACCGAACAAGAATTCAACGACCTCGCCCGCCAGGGCTACAACCGCATCCCGCTGGTGGCGGAGACGTACGCCGACCTCGACACGCCGCTGTCGCTCTATCTCAAGCTGGCCAACCAGCCCTATTCCTACCTGCTGGAATCGGTACAGGGTGGCGAGCGTTTCGGGCGCTACTCGTTTATCGGCCTGCCGGCGCGCACCCGCATCATCGCCCATGGCCGTAACATCCGCGTGGAGCGCGACGGCGAGACACTGGAATCCGTCAATGACGCCAACCCGCTGGATTTTGTCCAAGCCTACCAGGCGCGCTTCAAGCCGGCGCCGCTGGGTGGGCTGCCACGCTACACCGGCGGCTTGGCCGGGTACTTCGGCTACGACACGGTACGCTACATCGAGCGCCGCCTGGCCGACAAGCAAAAGCCGGACCTGCTGGGCACGCCAGACGTGCTGCTGTTGCTGACCGAAGAACTGGCGGTGGTGGACAACCTGGCCGACAAGCTCACCTTCATCGTCTATGCCGACCCGGCACAGCCCAGTGCCTATGCGGCCGCGCGCGATCGTCTGGGCACGCTGATCCGCAGCCTGCGCCAGCCGGCTGAGATTCCCGCCGCGCCCGCCCTGGCGCCGGCCACGGCGGTTTCCGAATTCGGCGAAGCCGGTTTCAAGGCGGCGGTAGAACAGGCCAAGCGCTACATTTTCGATGGCGACATCATGCAGGTGGTACTCAGCCAGCGCATGTCGCAAGCCTTCCCCGCACCGCCGCTGTCGCTGTACCGCGCCCTGCGCAGCCTCAACCCTTCGCCCTACATGTTCTACTACGACATGGGCGATCACCACATCGTCGGCTCCTCGCCGGAAATTCTGGTGCGGCTGGAGGGCGACATCGTTACCGCCCGCCCCATTGCCGGCACACGTCCGCGCGGCAAGACGCGCGAGGAAGATGTCGCGCTGGCCGAGGAACTGCTGGCCGATCCGAAGGAGCTTGCCGAGCACGTACAATTGATGGATCTTGGGCGCAACGATGTCGGCCGCGTGGCGCAGACCGGCTCGGTCAAGGTCACCGACAACATGGTGATCGAGCGCTACTCGCACGTCATGCACATCGTCTCCAACGTCGAGGGCAAACTCAAGCCCGGCATGGACGCCATCGACGTGCTCAAGGCCACCTTCCCGGCCGGCACCGTATCAGGCGCACCCAAGGTGCGGGCCATGGAAATCATCGACGAACTGGAACCAAGCAAGCGCGGCATCTATGCCGGCGCGGTAGGGTATCTCGGCTTCAACGGCGACATGGACGTGGCCATTGCCATCCGCACCGCGGTCATCAAGGCCGGCACGCTGTACGTGCAAGCCGGCGCCGGTATCGTGGCCGATTCAGTGCCCGAGAGCGAATGGGTGGAAACGCAAAACAAGGCGCGTGCCGTGATCCGTGCGGCTGAGCTGGCGCTGGCCGGGCTGGATAATAGCTAGACGACCATGAACCAGATGCTCGACTGGCCCGAATCCGTCAATGCCGAGCAGGTTCGGCAACTCTATGCCGGCGTGCCGACATCGCTGATTACCAGCTCCTTGCTGGCGATACTGCTGGCCTATGTCCAATCCGGCGCTGTCGATGGCATGAATGCCTTCATCTGGTTGATATTGATCGAGCTTTCATTTCTGGCCCGCGCCCTGCTTTACCGTTCGTGGCTTCTGGCACCAGAAAAGAAAGATTCCTCCCTCTGGCTGAGACGTTTCCGCATCGGCACGATTTCCTCCGGTGTGCTGTGGGGGCTGTCGGCCTTTTTATTGTTTCCCGCACATGATGTGACTTACCAGGCCACACTCGCATTTGCGCTGGCCGGGGTGACTGCAGGCGCCATGGTGAGTTATTGCATGGACCTGGTCAGTGTCATAGGCTATACCGCCCCACTGATGCTGCCGCTGATCGTGCAACTGTTTACCGAGAGCAGCGATGCCGGCCTGCTCATGTCGGGCATGACCTTGCTGTTCCTTTTCTTTATTGTCGCCTCTGCAAAGCGTCAGCATCGTCATCTGATTGAAAACGTAGCGTTGCGTCTGCAGGCTGATGCAGGCAAGGCACAACTGTTACAAAAGGACGCGGACCTCAAGCTGCTCACCGAGCGCCTTACCGCGGTGATCGAGGCAATTCCGGATGCCATTTTCTTCAAGGATGGTAAAGGACGCTGGCTGATCACCAACAAGCCAGCCAAACGCCTGTACAAGCTGCACGGCTTCAGATGGCGTGGCAAGACGGGCACGGAGCTTGCCAAGGTGCGCCCCGAGCTCCGTACCGCACACGAGGCAAGTCTGGTCGACGACGAGTACGCCTGGCAGGCGGGCAAGCTGACCATCTGCCAACAGCTGCTGGTGGGCACCGATGCCACGCCGCATCACTACGAAATACGCAAAATGCCGCTGTTCGGCAGCGATGGCCGGCGCAAGGCGCTGGTCGTAATCGCGCGCGATGTCACGGAGCTCCATGCGGCAGAACGCGAGTTGCGCATCGCGGCGGCCGCGTTCGATGTGCAGGAAGGCATCATGATTACGGACGCCGGAAACCGCATCCTGCGCGTCAATCGCGCTTTTGTCACACTGACCGGCTACAGCGCCGAAGAGGCCGTGGGGAATACTCCGAGCCTGCTCAGGTCCGGTCGTCAGAGCGAGGAGTTTTACCAGAGCATGTGGGAGACGCTCAATCGCAGCCGATACTGGCAAGGCGAGCTCTGGAACCGTCGCAAGAACGGTGAGCTATTTCCGGTATGGCTGACCACCACGGCACTGATCGACACCGACGGCAAGGTACGCAATTATATTGCGGCCTTTTCCGACATCACCCAATACAAAAAAGCGGAAGAGGAAATCCACAACCTGGCCTTTTACGATTATCTCACCGGGCTACCCAACCGCCGCCTTCTGCTTGACCGGGTGCAGCAGGCGCTGGTAACTTCGGCGCGCCACGATCAGCACGGCGCCATCCTGTTCATCGACCTGGACAACTTCAAGACGCTCAACGATACCCGCGGCCACGCGGTGGGGGACTTGCTGCTGATCGAGGTGGCGAAACGCCTGAGTGAATGCGTGCGTGCGGAGGACACGGTTTCCCGGTTGGGCGGCGACGAATTCGTGGTCATGCTGGAGGGACTGAGCGAGGTGGCGTGGCAGGCAGGCGGGCAGGCGGAGCTGGTGGGTGAAAAAATCCTCGATGTATTGAACCAGCCTTACTTGCTGGGGGAATATGAGCACCACAGCACACCCAGCATCGGCATCAGCCTGTTCCGGGGGAGTACCGAATCGGTGGAAGAAATACTCAAGCATGCCGATACCGCCATGTACCAGGCCAAGCAATCCGGCCGCAACACCATGCGGTTTTTCGATCCAGCCATGCAGAAGGCGCTCGAATCGCACATCCTGATCGAGGCGGATTTGCGCCAGGCGCTGCCACAACAGCAGCTGATTCTCTACTATCAGACACAAGTGGATGACGCGCGCCGTGTGATCGGTGCAGAATTGCTGATACGCTGGAACCACCCGGTGCATGGCATGATTTCACCGCTGGAATTCATCCCGGTGGCCGAAGAGTCCAGACTGATTATTTCCATCGGTACATGGGTGCTGCAAACCGCCTGCGCGCAACTCAAACAGTGGGAACAGCACCCGCAGGCCAGCCAATTGCAGCTTGCCGTGAACGTCAGCGCGCGCCAGTTCCGCCAGGCGGATTTCGTCGCCCAGGTCAGCGCTGCCCTGCAGCAACATTCCGCCAACCCGGCGCTGCTCAAGCTGGAGCTGACGGAAAGCCTGGTGCTGGACAATGTCAGCGATACCGTCGAAAAAATGCAGGCGCTGAAAGCGCTCGGCGTGGGCTTTGCCATGGATGATTTCGGTACCGGCCACTCTTCGCTGGCGCAACTGAAACGACTGCCGCTGGATCAGGTCAAGATCGACCAGAGCTTCGTACGCGACATCGCCACCGACCCCAACGACGCCACCATCGTGCAGACCATCATCGCCATGACCGGCGCACTGGGCTTGGATGTGATTGCGGAAGGTGTAGAAACCGAAGCCCAGTTGCAATTCCTCAGGGAGAATGGTTGCCGGAAATTCCAGGGGTACCTGTTTGGACAGCCCGTGCCCGTCGCCGAATTCGAGCAATTGCTCATCACGCTGCATTAGGGCTTTCGCTTGGCGCCGTTTCCGGCGAAAATAGCAGCGAAATTCAAACCATGGCGACCACAATGCAAAAACAAAACAGCTTTACCTTCGAGGAGCTCCTCGCCTGCGGGCGCGGCGAGATGTTTGGCCCCGGCAACGCACAGCTGCCGCTGCCGCCGATGCTGATGTTCGACCGCATCATTTCCGTCACCGAGGACGGCGGCGAGTATGGCAATGGCCAGGTCATCGCCGAACTGGACCTACGACCGGACCTGTGGTTTTTCGGCTGCCATTTTGAAGGCGACCCGGTCATGCCGGGCTGCCTGGGCCTGGATGCCATGTGGCAGCTGGTCGGCTTCTTCCTCGGCTGGATGGGCGGCCCCGGCCGCGGCCGGGCACTGGGCGCAGGCGAGGTCAAATTCAGTGGCCAGGTGTTGCCGACCGCCAAAAAGTTGACCTACCGCATCAACATGAAGCGCGTCATCATGCGCAAGCTGGTAATGGGCATCGCCGATGCCACGGTGGAGGTCGATGGCCGCGAAATCTATGCCGCCAAGGATCTACGTGTCGGCCTGTTTACCAGAACGGATAATTTTTAGGAGGGCGTGAATATGCGTCGCGTCGTCGTCACCGGGCTGGGCATTGTATCCAGTCTCGGTAACAACAAATCCGAGGTGCTCGACAGCTTGCGCGAGGGGCGCTCCGGCATCACCTTTCAGCAGGAGTACGCGGATCGCGGCTTGCGCTCCCACGTGGCCGGCTCGGTCAAGCTCAATGTGCAGGAACTGATCGACCGCAAGCTGATGCGCTTCATGGCCAGCGGCCATGCCTATGCCTGGATCGCCATGCAGGAAGCCATCGCCGATGCCGGTCTGCCGCCGGAACTGGTTTCCAATATCCGCACCGGCCTCATCGTCGGTGCCGGCGGCGCCTCCCACGAAAGCATCCTGGAAGGCATCGACACATTACGCGAAAAAGGCGTGCGCCGCGTTGGCCCGTACATGGTGACCAAAGCCATGGCCAGCGGCGTTTCTGCCTGTCTGGCCACCGGCGCACAGATCAAGGGTGTGAATTATTCCATCAGCTCCGCCTGCGCCACCAGTGCCCACTGTATCGGCAACGGCGTGGAACAGATCCAGTTGGGCAAGCAGGACATCGTGTTCGCCGGCGGCGCAGAGGAAGAACACTGGACGCTGTCGTTCATGTTCGACGCCATGGGCGCACTGTCCAGCAAGTACAACGATACGCCGGATAAGGCTTCGCGCACCTACGATGCCAATCGTGATGGCTTCGTCATCTCCGGCGGCGGCGGCATTCTGGTGCTGGAAGAATACGAGCACGCCAAGGCGCGCGGCGCCAAGATCTATGCCGAAATCGTCGGCTATGGCGCCACCTCGGATGGCTACGACATGGTGGCACCGTCCGGCGAAGGCGCGGTGCGCTGCATGCAGATGGCGCTGCAAGGCGTGGAAGGGCCGGTGGACTACATCAATACCCACGGCACCAGCACCCCGGTCGGCGATGTCAAGGAACTGGAAGCGATCCGCGCCGTGTTCGGCGAAAACGGCCCGGCCATCGCCTCCACCAAATCGCTGTCCGGCCACGCGCTGGGCGCGGCGGGGGTCAACGAGGCGGTATACACCCTGCTGATGATGGAAAACAACTTCATCACCGCTTCGGCCAATATCGAAACCCTGGACCCGGCGGCGGAAGGCCTCAATATCGTGCGTCAGCGCATCGACAACGCCAACATCCAGACCGCCGTGTCGAACAGTTTCGGGTTCGGCGGCACCAACGCCACGCTGACTTTCTCGCGTCGGGGGCTGTAATTTGGGCGCCGCCTCATGCTGTTGATGCTGGACAATTACGACTCCTTCACCTACAACCTGGTGCAGTATCTGGGCGAGTTGGGGCAGGACGTACGGGTGTTCCGCAACGACGAGATCACCCTGGAAGAAGTGGCTAAGCTAAAACCGCGCCATATCGTGATTTCGCCGGGCCCGTGCACACCCAACGAAGCCGGTATCTCGGTGCCGCTGATCCACGAATTCGCCGGCAAGGTGCCCATCCTTGGCGTCTGTCTCGGCCACCAGAGCATCGGCCAGGCGTTCGGCGGCAAAATCGTGCATGCCAAACAGCTGATGCACGGCAAGACCTCGCCGGTATTCCACCACGATGTCGGCGTTTTCAGGGGCCTACCCAATCCCTTTACTGCTACGCGCTACCATTCTCTGGTGATCGAACGCGCAACCTGTCCAGATTGCCTCGAAATCACCGCTTGGACCGAAGATGGCGAAATCATGGGCGTGCGCCACAAGACGCTACCGGTCGAGGGCGTGCAGTTCCACCCGGAATCCATCCTCACCGAATACGGCCACGAACTGCTGGACAATTTCCTCAAGGCCTACTGATGGCGCTGACTGCTGCACAGGCGCTGCACAAGCTGCTAGCCCGCGCCGACCTGACCCATGGCGAGATGCTGGAGGTGATGCACCAGATCATGCACGGCGAGTACACGTCTGCGCAGATGGCCGGTGTGCTGGTCGCGCTACGCATGAAGGGCGAGACCGTGGACGAGATCGCCGCCGCCGCCGAGGTGATGCGCGCGCTTTCCACCAAGGTCGAGGTGGCAACGGATGAGCATCTGGTCGATACCTGCGGCACCGGGGGCGACGGCATCCAGACCTTTAACGTTTCCACCGTCAGCGCTTTCGTCGCGGCGGCCGCTGGCGCCAGGGTGGCCAAGCACGGCGGCCGCTCGGTGTCTTCGACCTGCGGCAGCGCCGACGTGCTGGAAGCGCTCGGTATCAACGTCAATCTGACGCCGGCGCAGGTCGCCAGGTGCGTGGACGACATCGGCATCGGCTTCATGTTCGCCCCCAACCACCACAGCGCCATGAAGCACGCCGCACCGGTACGGCGCGAACTTGGCGTGCGCACGCTGTTCAACCTGCTCGGCCCACTGACCAACCCGGCTGGAGCCAAGCGCCAGGTCATGGGCGTGTTCGACAAAAACCTCACCGGCAAGCTGGCACGGGTGCTGCAACAGCTCGGCAGCGAGCATGTGCTGGTAGTGCACGGCGCCGACGGCATGGACGAAATCTCGTTCGCCGGCGATACCTACGTGGCAGAACTGAAAAGCGGCGAAGTCACCGAGTACGTACTCAATCCGCAGCAATTCGGTATGGGGCTGCACCAGGCGGAAAGCATCCGCGTGCAGAATGCGGGAGAATCCAAAGCCATGATCCTAGCCGTGCTGGCTGGCCAGCCAGGCCCGGCGCGCGATATCGTGCTGCTCAATGCAGGGGCGGCGATTTATGTCGCCGGTGTTGCGGATAGCCTCCAAGCAGGCATCGCCAAGGCAACGCAGGTTATAGACAACCACGCCGCCAGCGAACGGTTGAAACAGCTCGTCAGATTATCCGCCGAATTATGAAAATCCCTGTCGTATCCGCATACTCCGCTGAGCAGCGACGCGAAATGGCCGAGGCCAAGCTGGACCAGTTTTTCGTCACGGTACCGACTGAGTTGAAAGTGCGCGTCAATTCCCTGCCTGCTCGCATCGCCAGGATGAACGCACGAGTCTCCGTAAAATTACAGGAAGTGCTGCGCACCACGGACGCCCTGTTCGACCATGCTGCCGGTTTCGCTGCCTGCGCCAAAGGCTGCGGCCATTGCTGCCACGTCTCGGTACCTATCGCCGACTTCGAAGCCCGTTACATCGCAGACAGCACCAAGATCGAGCCCGTCGCCTTGAAGCACAGCATCCGCCACGATCTTGATGAGTTCTCGGAGAAAACACCGTGCCCGTTCCTGCAGGACGGCGCTTGTTCGATCTACGCAGTCAGACCGCTGACCTGCCGCCTGCATGTGAACTTCGACGTCGACAACTACTGGTGTCTGCACGAGAACTGGAAGAAACCCGAAGCCGTCATCCCCAGACCAACCATCAACGCACTGATTTCCGCCTACCACCTGCTGGCCAGGAAAACGGAACCGGTAGTCGCGGATATCCGCGACTTCTTCCCCAGCGGGAAACAGTAACCACTCCTAATACAACTGCTCCATCGCCTGCGGCAGCGAGGCTGGTTCCGTCTTTTGCGGAGCCTGTTCGGCATTCGCTTCACCGGGCGAATCGGCCACATCCTTTTTATTCTGTTTTGACACCTCTGCCGGACGGCTGTCGGCTGTCTTCTGCTCCGCTTTGATGCGCAATTCTTCCTGCTTTTGCCACACATGCGGACAAAGCGCCTGCTCGAAAGCATCGCCGGCGGTGTCCGGAATGATGGGGACCGGTTCGGATTCATCCCTAGCCACATGCTCCAGCGTCTCGCCGGCCTCGGAGTAATAGAGGTAATTGAGTCGTTTGGCGGTATGTCCCGCACAATCGATGCGCTCCCGGAGCAAGGCAGAGGCGGCTTCGCCCCCTTGCACATTTTGTGGCGCGTGGTACACCACCTTTTGCCAGTATTTGATCTCGTCGTCCTTGATGTTGAGTTTGCTGCGATCGTAAAAATACTGGTTTTCCGATCCGGCGACGGCCACCGGCACCCAGTCGGCGGCGCGGACAACGCTACTGCAGAGCAGCAACGGCAATAGCAGCAAAGGAGCATAAATCAGTTTCATGTGGAAGCCTCTGGTTCAGCATCGGTAGACACGACGCCATTATCGCGCAGCAGACGCGCCGCGATAAGCCCGTTGACCAGGCCGAAGAACAGCGCGGCAGCGGCGAATACCGGGATCAGGTAAGCCACGCCGGCGTGGGGGATCAGCCACAGGCGCACCACCAGCAACTGCCCGGCGATATGGGCAAAAGCGGCCAGGATGCTGAGCGTCACCGGGCCGTACCACTTGCGTGGCAGGCGTGCCGCAAAGAACAGGATCGTCAGGCTGGAGATCGCCCCGACCAGGCTCAAGGCAAACGCCGGCGAGAGGAAATTGCCCAGCAGCAGGCTGCTGGCCACCACGCGCAGCAGCGAAACCCAGGCTGCCGTGGCAAAGTTGAAACGGTACAGCACATACAGCGTGACGATATTGGCGATGCCCGGCTTGACTCCGGGCAAGGGCGAAGGCACCAGCGACTCCACCAGGTGCAGGCCGATAGCGATGGCAGCCAGGCGGGCAACGCGATGGTCGTCCGGGGTGAGCGTGATTTCAATAGTTGAGCGAGTCATAGCTCTTCTCTCCACCCAGCAATTCCAGACTCACCTGGTTGGGCAAACACATCGCCACCTGCCCGGCCTTGGATAGCCAGCCCTGCCTGACACAATACTGGTGGCGGCCGGGGTCGCTGGCGACGCGCACACGGCCGCGGTCGATGACGATGGTACTAATGCCCAACGGCCCGGGTACTCGCAGCGTGCGCTGCTGGTCCAGGCTCAGGGTGGCAAACACGCGATCCCCGGCGCGGATGCGCAACTTGCCCGCCGCCTCGTTGTGCCACAGCGTGGTGAACAGCACCGCCACCACCACGCAGCAGATGCAGAATACCAGCCAGTCTCCTGGCAAGGGTTTAGGGAAGTTCTTCCAGAGCGACATTTTTCTCGGTGAAGTTCAGGCGCTGCTTCATCGCCTGCGTCAGGTGGATGCCGCCCTGGTCATCGACCAGCAGCGCATGGGCGATGCCTAGGGTAGACGCCGCCTTGCGCCAGTCGGCCGGCCCGGAGATGAACAAGGGCTTGGAAGCGACGTCGGACAGCGTGCCGGCGCGGGGACCCGGTGGCACCAGAATGGTTACCGCCTGCACCCCCTGTGCCGGCCGGCCGCTGCGCGGGTCGATAATGTGGCAATAGCGCTGGCCATCCAGCTCGAAAAAGCGCTGGTAGTCGCCCGAGGTGCCGATCGCCCAGCCATCCGGCAATTCCAGCGTCGCCAGCGGACCAGGCCTGCGCGGGTGCTGGATGCCGACGCGCCAGGGGCGTTCGCCGTGCTTGCCGATGGCGATGATGTTGCCGCCAATGTTGACCAGCGCCCCCTTGACCCCCTGTCGGCGCAGATAATCCGCCGCAAGATCCAGCGCCCAGCCCTTGGCGTAACCGCCTAGATCGAGCTTGACCGCCGGGTTGCGGCTGGCAGCCTGGCTGTTTTCCACCACGATGTCCGCCATGCGCGGATTGGCATTCACCCACTTTGCTATTTCCTCGGGGTCGGGATGTACCGGCGCGAATTCGTCGCGCTGGAAGCCCCACAGCTGGATCAGGTGGCCAATGGCGGGATTGAACAGGCCGCCGGATTGTTCGGAAAGTTTGGCAGCATCCGCCAGCATGCCGGCCAGTTCCGGCGAAACCGCGGCCGGTTTTCCGGCGGCAAATGCGACGTTGAGCCGATCCAGCTCGCTGCCCGCCTGCCAGGCGTGCAGCTGGCGGTGCAGGCGCTGGAACTCCTGCTGCACATGGCCGGAAAGTTCGCGCGCCCGTTCCTCGGATTCGCCATAGATGCTGATATCCACCAGCGTGCCGAAGACATAAGCCTGCGACTGATGCAGCGGCTCGCGCCCGCAGCCAGTCAGGACAAGCAGTGTTACGAGGGTAGCAATCCAACCAATCCCAACACGCTTATCCACCTTCCTTATGTGCATAATCCTTCCAGCGCATCCATGAACACCGCCGCCGGGTCGCAGTCGGTCTGGGCGGCGATTTCCACCATGCCGGTGGGACTGGTGACGTTAATCTCGGTGAGATGGTCACCGATGACGTCGAGGCCGACCAGGAACAGGCCTTCCTTCTTGAGTTCGATGCCCACCGTCGTGGCAATTTCCCGGTCTCGCACCGAGAGCGGCTGCCCCACGCCGGTACCGCCGGCGGCGAGATTGCCGCGCGTTTCGCCGGCCTTGGGGATGCGCGCCAGCGCGTAAGGCAAGGGCTCGCCGTCGATAACCAGGATGCGCTTGTCGCCGGCCTTGATCTCCGGCAGGTAGCGCTGCGCCATGACGGTGCGGCGCTCGTAGTGGGTGATGGTTTCCAAAATCACGCCGATGTTGTGGTCGGCGCTGTGCAGGCGAAACACGCTGCTGCCGCCCATGCCGTCCAGCGGCTTGACCACGATATCGCCATGTTCGGCCAGAAAGGCACGGATCTCGGCATCGTCGCGGGTAACCAGAAATTCCGGCGCGTATTGTGGAAACCGCGCCACCGAAAGCTTTTCGTTCCAGTCGCGGATGGCGCACGGCCGGTTGAATACACGCGCACCCTGCTTCTCAGCCAGTTCCAGCAGATAGGTGCTGTAGATGAATTCGGTATCGAAGGGCGGATCCTTGCGCATCAGGACGGCGTCGAACTGCTCCGGCGCGTGTTCGGTTTTGTCACCGGTTTGGTACCAGGTATCGCCATCGTCGAAGCTGAAAGGCACAGCTTTCAATGCGGCGTGCGGGCCGCGCATCATCAGATCGCCCTGCTCTGCGACAAACAGGATATGGCCGCGTCGCTCCGCTTCGCGCATGATGGCGACACTGGTGTCCTTGTCAGTCTTGAGGCTGTCGAGCGGATCGAGGATGAAGGCCAGCTTCACGGTGCGGTCTGTTCCAGTTCAATGGCCGCTGCCAGCAGGGCCAGACGGGCGATCACACCATAGGCGTAGAAGCGGTTGGGCGCCGCGTCCGGCATGCCGGCGTGGTCGGGGAGCGAGCAGGCGGTATCGAAGGCCAGGGGAACGAAGTGCATACCCGGTGCATTCAGGTTCTCGTCCATGCCGCGTCCGGTATGCACGCGGTAGAAGCCGCCCACCACGTAGTGGTCCATCATGTAGACCACCGGCTCGGCCACCGCGTCGTTGATGCTTTCGAAGGTATAGACGCCTTCCTGGATGATGACTTCCTGCACCTGCAGGCCTTCCTTGACCACCGACATCTTGTTGCGTTGCTTGCGGTTGAGGCCGCGCACGTCATCCGGACTCTTCACCGTCATGATCCCCATGCCATAGGTGCCAGCATCGGCCTTGACGATGACGAACGGCTCCTGCTCGACACCGTATTTACGATACTTGGCGCCAATACGCGAGAGCAGATCGGAGACCTGCGACGCCAGGCAGTCCTCACCGACGCGGGCGTGAAAATCGATCATGCCGCAACTGGCGAACATGGGGTCAATCAGCCACGGGTCGATGTCGATCAGCTCGGCGAACTTTTGCGCCACCCAGGTATAGGCGGAAAAATGGCGCGACTTGCGCCGCACCGCCCAACCGGCATGCAGCGGCGGGATCAGCGATTGTTCCAAGTCGCGCAGGATGTCCGGGATACCCCCGGAAAGATCGTTGTTCAACAATACTGCACAAGACTCGAAGCCATCCACCACCAGCCGGTTGCCCTCGCGCCGCACCGGTTCCAGCTCCAGTTGCCCGCCGTGCGGCAAGCCCAGCGTCGTTTTCCCGGTGATTTCGGGCGAGATGCTGCCGATGCGCACCTCCAGCCCGGCTTGGCGCAGGATGTTGCTGAGCGCAGCCACGTTCTGCAGGTAGAAGGTGTTGCGCGTGTGATTTTCCGGGATCAGCAGGATGCGCCGCGCCTCGGGGCAGACTTTTTCCACCGCCGCCATCGCCGCCTGCACGCACAGTGGCAGGAATTCCGGATTGAGGTTGTTGAAGCCGCGGGAAACCAGGTGGTAATCAACCGGCCCCGGTTTGAACCAGGAA
>DAOMFG010000017.1:0-13318 GCA_035429685.1 Methylophilaceae bacterium
ATGCAGTTCACGATCGGTGGCTATGGCCTGGCCGATGACCAATTCTACGAGATCATCGACGACATGGAGATGGACCTCGACCAGAACCGCTACCGCGACTTCAAGGAATTGCAGCTCTACTGCTACCGTGTCGCCAGCGTGGTCGGCCTGTTGTCGGCCTCCATCTTCGGTTACCGCGACCGCAAGACGCTGAAATACGCCCACGACCTCGGCCTCGCCTTCCAGCTGACCAATATCGTCCGCGACGTTGGCGAGGATGCCCGTCGCGGCCGCATTTATCTGCCGGCGGACGAACTGGAGCAGTTCGGCGTGCCGGAAGCCGACATCCTGCAAGGCCGCGAAACCGTTAACCTGCGCCAGTTGCTGGAATTCCAGATCGAGCGCGCGCAAGGCTATTACGAGAAGGCCTTCGCCGAGCTTCCCGCCGCCGACCGCAAGGCGCAGCGGACCGGACTTGTCATGGCCGCGATCTACCGCACCCTGCTGGACGAAATCCGCGCCGGTGGCTGTGAAAAAGTGCTCAACCAGCGCATCTCCCTGACCCCGCTGCGCAAACTATGGCTGGCATGGAAGACGTGGGTCAGAAATTGAGTCGCGTCGCCGTCATCGGGGGCGGTTGTGCCGGGCTGGCCGCTGCTGCCGAACTCGCCAGCCAGGGCATTTCCGTGACTCTTTACGAGGCCAGCCGCCAGTTGGGCGGCCGCGCGCGCGGACTCAACTGGAAAGGCAAGCGCCTCGACAACGGTCAGCACATTCTGCTTGGGGCCTATAGCGAAACCCTTCGCCTGTTGCGGCTGGCCGGGGTAGATCTTTCCACAGCCTTGCACAGGCTGCCGCTGCAACTGATCCAGCACCGGCAGTTCAGGCTGCGTGCCTCCACCCACCTGCCTGCCCCGCTGCATATTCTGGCCGGCCTGCTGCGGGCGGATGGGTTGTCCAAGCGTGAGCGCCTGGCCGCGCTGCGTTTCATGGCATCGCTCAAGCTAAGCGGATTCAGGCTGGCACAAGATGAGCCGCTAAGCGCCTTCCTGGCAGGCCACCGGCAGCCGCAAAAGCTGCTGCAATGGCTGTGGGAGCCGATCTGCCTGGCCGCATTGAACACGCCATTGGACCGGGCCAGCGCACAGGTGTTCCTCAACGTGCTGCGCGACAGTTTTTCCCGATCGAAATCCGACAGCGACCTGCTGCTGCCGCGCTGTGACCTCTCCCTGCTACTGGCGGAGCCGCTGGCCGAGTACATTCGGCAGCATGGCGGCGAAGTTCGTCTTGGATCGCCGGCAACGGCTATCCTGCAGGAAAAGGACGGTTTCGTCGTAGACAACGACGGCGACAGGCGGCAGTTCAGCCATGTCATCGCCGCAGTGTCGCCGTTCCGCTTCGGCGAGGTGGCCGCCGGCCTGCATCAATTGCAAGATGCCGCCGGGATTTGTGCTGGATTCGACTACCAGCCAATTTATACCGTATATCTGCAATATCCGGCAGCTACGCGCCTGCCCTTCCCCATGATCGGCCTTACCGGCGGCTATGCACAGTGGGTGCTGGACCGCGGCGCGCTGGACGAACAGCATGGCCTGCTGGCAGTGGTGATCAGCGCCGAGGGCCGTCATCAGTCGCTGACCCAGGAGGCGCTGGCCGCCGAGGTGACGGTTGAACTGGCACAGGCCTTCCCCGATTTACCACCGCCCGAGTGGCACAAGGTCATTGCCGAAAAGCGCGCCACCTTCACCTGCCGCCCCAACCTGTCGCGCCCGGCGCAACGTACGCTGCTGACGAACTTCTACCTGGCTGGCGACTACACGGCAGGCGACTACCCTGCCACCATCGAAGGCGCCATGCGTAGCGGTGTAAAATGCGCCCACCTTGTTCTGGAAAATATAGGTAACCCATGAATCCACAACTTTACGACTTCCTCCTGCACTGGGGCATCATGAGCCTCTCATTGTGGGTAGCCAGCCACCTGTTCAGCGGCCTGGAATTCTCGAGCAAATCGTCGCTGCTGGTTTCTGCGCTGATGCTGGGATTCGTCAATGCCATTCTGAAACCGATCCTGATTCTGCTCACCCTGCCGCTGACGCTTCTGACGTTGGGATTGTTCCTGCTAGTCATCAACGCGCTGATGATTCAACTGGTGGCGGCGCTGGTCAGCGGCTTCAAGGTCTCGGACTTCTGGACGGCATTCTTCGCCAGCATTTTCATCGCCATCTTCGGCCTGTTCCTGGAATGGCTGCTGCCGGGCAACGGCCTGCTTGCCATCCCGGCAGGCAACCTCGTCAGCGCCTGATGCCATGCCAGCCAGACGTTTGCGCATCCATGGGCTGGTGCAAGGCGTGGGCTACCGGGAATCCATGTGGCGCGAAGCCGAAAAGCTGGGGATTTCCGGCTGGGTCAGGAACCGGCGCGACGGCACCGTGGAAGCCTTGGTCTGCGGGCCGGATGACGCGATTTCCGTCATTATCGCGTGGGCCCGCCACGGTCCGCGCTTATCCCTGGTCGAACGCGTCCTGATCGAGGAAGACGAAGCCACGGTAACTGCGAGCTTTACAGTAATCCCCACCGAATGAAAGTCGCTAGGTAAAATGGCGAAAACCATCACCAAGCACCTCACGCCATGAACGACTACCAGCCCCCCCATCAACACCTGAAGGACCGCGTCATTCTCGTCACCGGTGCCGGACAGGGCATCGGCAAGGCCGCCGCCCTCGCCTTCGCCGCACAGGGTGCCACGTTGATCCTGCTGGGGCGCAAGGTGAAGAAGCTGGAAGCAGTGTACGACGAGATCGAAGCCGCCGGCGGCCCACAACCGCTGATCTTCCCGCTCGACCTGGAGAAGGCCGGCGAAGAGGAATTCAAGGGGCTGGCGGAAGGCATCTACCAGCAGATCGGCCGACTCGACGGCATTCTGCACAACGCCAGCCGCTTCGACAACCTGAGCCCGCTGGAAATCCAGACCCAGGAACAGATGCTCGGCATGCTACGCACCAACACCGTCGCGCCTTTCCTGCTGACCAAGGCCTGCCTGCCGCTGCTCAAGCGCGCGCCGGACGCCTCGGTGATCGTGACTTCCACCACCGCCGCGCACCACCCGGCGGCGTTCTGGGGCGCACACGCTATCTCCAACGGCGCGGCGGAGACGCTGGTAAAAATCTGGGCGCTGGAACTGGAAACCTTCCCCAAACTGCGCATCAACGCCCTCATCCCCGGCCCGGTGCAATGCCCGCAGCGCAAGAAATCCCATCCTGGCGAACTGCACGGAAAACTGCCTCAACCAGAGGCCATCATGCCGTTATATCTGTATCTGATGGGCCACGACAGCGCCGGGGTCAGCGGGCAGGTGTTCGAGGCGCAGAAAACTACGTCTTAAGCTTCACGCAACCGCGCCAGTGCCTGTTCCAGCCGCTCCGCGCCGAATACCTCGATGCCCTTGATCGGCTGCTTGGGCAGGTTGGCCTTGGGCACAATGGCTTGGGTAAAGCCCAGTTTGGCGGCCTCCTTCAGACGTTCCTGGCCGCGTTGCACAGGACGCACCTCCCCGGCCAGCCCGACTTCACCAAATACAATAAGTTTATTATGCAATTGTTTGTTTTTTAATGAAGATACAATTGCCAGCAACACTGCAAGATCAGCTGCCGGTTCGGCAATCCTGACGCCGCCGACGGCGTTGACGAACACGTCCTGATCAAAGCAGGCCACCCCGGCGTGGCGGTGCAGCACTGCCAGCAACATGGCGAGGCGGTTCTGTTCCAGACCTACACATAATCTTTTCGGATTAGGCGCATGGGCTTCATCTACCCGCTCCTGCACTTCCACCAGCAACGGCCGCGTGCCTTCCTGCGTCACGGTGATGCAGGAGCCGGCCACCTGTTCGGCGTGATGCGACAGGAACAATGCGGAAGGGTTGCTGACTTCGCGCAGACCCTTCTCGGTCATGGCGAACACACCCAGTTCGTTGACCGCACCGAAGCGATTCTTGAAGGCACGGATCAGGCGGAAGCTGGAATTGGGATCGCCTTCGAAGTAGAGCACGGTATCCACGATGTGCTCCAGTACGCGCGGGCCGGCCAGCGAACCTTCCTTGGTTACATGGCCGACCAGGATCACGTTGATACCAAGCTGCTTGGCCAGCCGCGTCAGTTGCGCCGAGCATTCGCGCACCTGCGCCACCGAGCCAGGCGCCGACTGCAGCGCCTCGGAATACACGGTCTGGATGGAATCGATCACCGCCACATCAGGTTGGTGCGCTTGCAGCGTGGAAAGAATTTTTTCCAGATTGATTTCAGCCAGCAATTGCAGCGGGCTGGCGTCCAGAGATAAGCGTTTAGCCCGCATGGCGATTTGCTGCGCCGACTCCTCGCCACTGACGTAGACTACCTTGCGCTGGTCGCCGATATGGCAAAGCGTTTGCAGCAACAGCGTGGATTTGCCGATGCCGGGGTCACCGCCGATCAGTACCACCCCGCCCGGCACCAGCCCACCGCCCAGCACGCGGTCGAATTCCATGATGCCGGTCGGCTGGCGCGGCACCTCGGCCGCCTCCACCTCGGACAGCTTCTGCAGGCCGGCCGCTGGTGCCAGTGCGGCATAGCGGTTGGCGGGCGCCGCCTCGGCGATAGTCTCCACCAGCGTATTCCAGGCATTACAGCTCGGGCACTGACCTTGCCACTTGGGCGTCTGCCCGCCGCATTCGGTGCAGGTATAGACACTTTTTTGCTTGGCCATCAGACCCCCACGACCGGCACGCGCGGCGCCAGAGCACACAGCAGCTCGTAACCTACGGTGCCGGACGCAGTTGCGACGTCATCCACCGGCACTTGCGCGCCCCACAGTTCCACCGGGCTACCGATGTCGGCCTGGGGGATATTGGTGAGGTCGGCGTACAGCATGTCCATGGAGACGCGGCCGATGGTGCGCGTCAACTGGCCGGCCACGACGATGGGCGCACCACGCTGGTTTTCACCAGCCGGATATTGGCCCGCGTGGCGCGGGTAGCCGTCGGCGTAGCCGCAGGCGACTACCCCGACGCGGGTCTGGCGTTCGGCGGTGAAGCGGTGGCCGTAGCCCACGCTCTGGCCGGCTTGCAGGTTCTGCACTGCGATGACCTGGCTGGACAACGACATGGCAGGCTTCAGTCCAAGTTCCGCAGCGGATTGATCAGCAAACGGCGTGGCGCCGTACAGCATGATGCCGGGCCGCACCCAGTCGGCGTGGGTGTGCGGGTAGCGCAGGGTGGCGGCGGAATTGGCCATGCTGCGCGGCATGGCAATTTCGCGCGTGAGGTCGTCGAGCAGCGAGAACTGCTCTGCCACGCCGGCCGGCTCGTCGGCGGTGGCAAAGTGGGTCATCAAGGTCAGCTTGCCTGCCGTCTTGCAGGCGCGCAGGCGGTCGTAGAAGCTCCAGAAGCGCCCGACGGGAACGCCCAGGCGGTTCATGCCGGTGTTGACCTTGAGGAACACGTCCACGGCGGGCACATTCCGCGCAGCTTCCAGCATCAACAACTGCGGCCCGGAATGCACCACGACCGTGAAGCCATGCTGTGCAGCGACAGGCAGTTCCGCCGCCTCGAACAAGCCTTCCAGCAACAGGATGGTCTGCCGGAAGCCAGCCTCGCGTAGCGCGACGCCCTCCTCCACCCCCAGCACGGCAAAACCTTCGGCCGCGTCCAGGCTGTGTGCCACGCGCAGCAAGCCGTGGCCGTAGCCGTTGGCCTTGATGACCGCCATGATGCTGGAATCCGGCGCGTGGCGTTTGGCCACGGTCAGGTTGTGACGCAGGGCATCGAGATGGATGGTGGCATAAATGGGACGACTCATGGGAAAGCTGGTGTCGAGCCGTATCAGTACTCGCTGCCGCCGTGATAGCCGCCGGTACTAGCGAAATTCTCAAACCGCGTATGCTCGCCGAGGAAGGTCAGGCGCACGGTGCCGATGGGGCCGTTACGCTGCTTGCCGATGATGATTTCGGCCGTGCCCTTGTCCTGGCTGTCAGGGTTGTAGACTTCATCGCGGTAGATGAACAGGATGACGTCGGCATCCTGCTCAATGGCGCCGGATTCGCGCAGGTCGGACATCACCGGGCGCTTGTTGGGGCGCTGCTCAAGGCCGCGATTGAGCTGGGAAAGCGCCACCACCGGCACATCAAGTTCCTTCGCCAAGGCCTTGAGCGAGCGGGAGATTTCAGAGATTTCAGTGGCCCGATTTTCACCGGAGCGGGTGGCCGACATCAGTTGCAGGTAGTCCAGAACGATCAGCCCCAGCTTGCCGCATTGGCGGTGCAAACGCCGGGCACGGGCACGCACTTCCAGTGCGTTGAGGCCAGCGCTTTCGTCGATGAACAAGGGGGCGTCGTTGAGCTTGCCCAGCGCGGTGGTAAGACGCACCCAGTCCTCGTCTTCCAGCCGTCCGGTGCGCATCTTGTGCTGATCCAGCCGTCCGACCGAGCCTATCATCCGCATCGCCAGCTGCGTCGCGGCCATTTCCATGGAAAATACCGCCACCGGCAGGCCGGTATCCAGTGCCACGTTTTCGGCGATGTTGAGCGAGAAGGCGGTCTTGCCCATCGAGGGGCGTCCGGCGACGATGACAAGATCACCCGGCTGCAGGCCGGAAGTCATGGAGTCGAGATCAGTAAATCCTGTAGGTATGCCGGTGACGTCGCTGGCATTGTCACGCTGGAACAGCTGGTCGATGCGGTCGGCCACCTGCGGCAGGATGGTCTTGATATCGATAAAGCCTTGGGAACTTCGGTGTCCGCCTTCGGCGATTTCGAAGATCCTGGCTTCCGCCTCGTCCAGCAACTGAGCCACATCCTTGCCCTGCGGGCTGAGCGCGCTCTCGGCGATGCCGGAGCCGACTTGCACCAGTTGACGCATGACAGCGCGGCCGCGCACGATTTCGGCGTAGCGGCGGATATTGGCGGCGGAGGGGGTGTTCTGCGCCAGTGCACCCAGGTAGGCGATACCGCCCACCCCGGCCAGTTGCGCGGTGCTTTCCAGCGCCTCGGCCAGGGTCACGATGTCGGCCGGCTTGCTGTGCTCGATCAGGCGGCTGATGTGTTCGTAAATGACACGGTGGTCGTGACGATAAAAATCGTCCGCCGTGAGGATATCGGCGATTCTGTCGAGCGCGTCGTTTTCCAGCAGCAGACCACCCAGCACCGACTGTTCGGCTTCTACGGAATGCGGGGGAAGTTTGAGAGATGCGAGGGAGTCGTCAGCCATGGCGAATTATCGCACAAGCCGGGAATTTCTAGGCGCCCTGTTAGTCCAGTTTCACCACCCTGCCCTGCGCTGCCGACTGCAACGTGGCAACGATGGCACGGCAATTGGCCTTGGCATCCTCCAGCGTCAGCAGCGGCACCTTGCCGTGCAGCACGCAGTCGCTGAAGTGCTCGATTTCCAGGTTGAAGTGGTTGGCCGCCGGGTAGTGCTCCATACATTCGCGCCCGTCTTCTGTCCACCAGGAAATGACCGGCACATCACCCGGCAATTGCCAGGCGGCGTGACACTTGACGCCACCCTTGGTGCCGATAATCTCGTATTCCGAGCGACGCGCGCGCTCGAAGCTGATATCGAAGTGGCCAAAGCGGCCGTCGCCAAAGTCCAGCACGCCGCTGGCCGCGCTGTCTGCACCACTTTCGATGTATTTCGCCATCGCTGCCACAGAAACCGGTTCGCTGCCAAAACACCAGCGCAGCGAGTGGATGGCGTAAGGGCCGATATCCCACATGGCGCCGCCCCCTTGGCCGGGGTCCCTAGCCAGGCGGTACATACGTGCCGGGCGCATCATGAAGGAATAGCTGGCACGCACCGAACGCACCTCTCCAATAAGACTGGCGGCGACGATCTCCTGTACTCGGGCGTGTTGCGGATGAAAGCGGTACATGAAGCCTTCCATCACGGCAACCCGGTGTTCCTTTGCTGCCGCTTCTATGGCTTCGATATCGGCCACGGTGAGCGCCATCGGCTTTTCGATCAGCACGTGCTTTCCTCGCCGGATAGCGCGCAGCGCCCACTCGGCATGCTCCTCATTGGCCATCGGCAAGTAGACGGCCTCGACTTCCGGATTGTCCAGCAAGGCTTCCGGTTGGTCATGCTCGCGCACACCCTGTTGCCGGGGAGCGTATTTGCGCAATGTCTCGCCGGCAGCCCCGGGGCGCCGGCTGGCAATGGCGACCAACTGCGCGTTGGGCGCTTCGACGATGGCAGGCAACAGGCGCTCGTTGACGCGGGCAGCGCCCAGGATGCCCCAGCGGAGTTTTCTGACCTGGTCCATGATGTCTCCCTATTTCAACGACTATCAGGCTCTGACGACTGGTATTCCGTATATTTGTCGTTGCGTCCACGCACTTTCTCGGCTGGATATTTCTCGGCGTTGAGATCCATTTTTCGATGTGCGGCTTCGATCAGGTCCACTCCCAGCACGTCGGACAACCTTAGCAGGTAGATGAACGTGTCGGCAATCTCCTGCTCCACCTTGGCGCGCTTCTCCGGGCCCAGTTCGTGGCTCTCCTGCTCGGTCGCCCATTGGAAGTGCTCTACCAGTTCGGCAGCTTCCACAATCATGGCCATCGCCAGATTCTTGGGCGAATGAAACTGCTCCCAGTCGCGCTCGCGCACGAAGCTGCGCAAGCGCTCGCGCAGCGCGTCCAGCCGATCCTGCCCTTCCTCCTTCACCTTTCCCCTTTCTCGGGTTTACGGTTACTGCCCGCCACGACCTTGATTTCAAAAAGACGGCATTCCAGCGGGCCGTTGAATAGCGGTGTCTTTTTCGACGGCGCCAACCGCATCAGCTTGGGAAGGCGCAGATCAGAGGTGAGGAAATAAGCATTCCAGCCAGCGAAGTTGCGCTTCAGCGTCTCGCCGATTTTGGGATACAACGCGGCCAATTCTTCCTGTTCACCGATGCGCACGCCATAGGGCGGGTTGGCGATCAGCACACCATGATCGGCCGGCGCTTCCACCTTGGTGATGTCCTTCTGCGTCAGCCACACCGCTTCCAGCAGGTCGGCCTGCTCCAGGTTCTGCTTGGAGACGCGCACCGCGCGCAGGTCGGCGTCGCTGCCGTAAATGTGCTGAAACTCAACCGGTTTGGCCCGTGCCTGTGCCTGCTGGCGCATCGCTTTCCAAGCGTCTGCGTCGAAACTGTTGAGCTTCTCGAAGCCGAAGCTGCGGCCGCTGCCGGGGGCGATGTCCAGCGCCATCATGGCCGCTTCCAGCAAAAAGGTACCGCTGCCGCACATCGGGTCGTACAGCGGCGTTCCGGGTTGCCAGCCGGTCAATTTGAGAATGCCTGCCGCGAGGTTTTCGCGCAGCGGCGCTTCCACGCTGAGGCGGCGCAGGCCGCGCTGATAGAGGGCGTTGCCGGAAGTATCCAGGTACAGATGGTATTCGTCAGTCGTGAGAAAGGCATGGATGCGTACGTCCGGCTGGCGGGTGTCGATGTAGGGCCGGCTGCCGACCTTGCCGCGGAACTGGTCGCACACCGCGTCCTTGATGCGCAGGGTAACGAACTCGAGGCTCTTGAGCGGACACTTGACGGCAGTCACCTTGACCATGAAAGTGCGCCCCACTTCGAACCAGTCGGCCCAAGGCAGCGCGTAGGCCGCTTGGTACAGATGATCTTCGTTCTGGTAGCGCCCGTAGGCCACCTGCATCAGGATACGGGTGGCAACGCGGCTTTCCAGGTTGGCACGGTAGGCCAGCAGAAGATCGCCGGCGAAACCGACGCCGCCGTCGGTAGACTTTACATTTTGCGCGCCCAGTGCTGACAGTTCGTCCGCCAGCAAGGCTTCCAGCCCGCGCGGGCAGGTGGCAAAAAATTGATGATGGCTCACGCCCTTACATCTTCGGGGTGGATTCGTGGGCGTACATCTTGTCGTGCTGTTCCTGGCAAGCCACACAGCGGGTGGCATGAGGCACGATCAGCAGACGCGGCACGCCAATTGCGGCGCCGCACTCGTCGCATTCGCCGAAGTCGGCTCCGGCAACGCGCTTCTGTGCAGCCTCGACCTGGGTCAGCTCTGCCACCTGACGGCGCACGATGGCGATATCCTGATCGACCAAGGCGTCAGCCACAGAGGCGTCGCCGACATCGGCCACTTCGCCGGCCAGGTCGGCGAAGTGCTGGTGCCCGGCACGTTCCAGTTCGATGCGGATTTCTTCGGTGAGCTGGGCGCGACGCTGGGACAGTGCGGTCATGACTTGCTGTTTTTCGGCTGTATTCAATACGGACATGATGTCTTCCTAAATGATCAAACGATTGGAGGTGTTGGGGTTATTATCCCGCAGCCGCTCGACAAACTCCAGAAACTCGATGGGATAGGCTTCCTGCAGGAGTCTGGCGCGCTCCCGCAAGTTGGCCCAGCGCAAGTCTGCAGGAATGCGCCGGAAGCCGAACACCACGACGTTCCCCGGTCGGCCGGTCGGCAAGACCAGCACGCGGTGGGAAAAACTTCGTTCGATGCGTTGCAGGTAGACATCGTAATTCCTATCGCTGCCCCACAGATTGATCGCCATCAGTCCATCAGCCGTCACCGCCTCGGCGCAACTATCGAAAAAATCCTGCGAGCACAGATCCGCCGGCACGCCGCGGCTATCGAAAGCGTCAATGATCAACAATTCTGCCCGGCCCGGGTGCTCCTTCAAATACTGCGCGCCGTCACCTTCGATGACATGCAATCGTTCATCATCCGGCGGCAGCAGAAAATGGCTGCGCGCTACGGCAATCACTTGCGGATTGATGTCGACCACGGTGGTGTGCAGCCGCGGCAGGTAATAGTGGATGAACCTGGGGATGGAACCGCCGCCAAGGCCAATAGCAAGAACCTTGCGGACTTCAGGCGCGAACAGGAGGAAGGTCATGATGCCGCGGGTATAGGCCAACTCCAGGTCGTGTGGCGCCGAAAGCCGCATCGAGCTTTGCACCGTGGGCGAGCCGAGATGCAGCGAACGCACGCCGTCAGCCTCGCTGACATCTACGCTGTCGCCGGCGGAAACGTTGCGGTGGATGTTGCGGCCTAGCTTGAACATAAGCTCCCCATCAATGACAGACCCAAATTCTAGCCCAGGCACGCCTCATCGCAGAGCATCTCCCTGAAAGAATTCCAGGATCAGAAAATCCTCCAGTCCGGGGCCGTCTTCCTGGCGGGCCGACAACACCACTACTCGCCCCAATCGCAAAGATTCCCAGTTGAAATCGCCGCTGTAGTGGCGGCGAATGAGTTCGATCATCTTGCGTGCGATGTTGCGCCGGATATCCTCGCCCGGCCCGGCTTCGACCAGAACCAATTCGCGGCGTGCGTTGGAGTAGTCGGTGGTCCAGCCCATGAAGCTGAATTGCGCGTTGTACGGGCCCACGCTGATGATCCGGAAAATGCCGTTGGTGCCGGCCTTGAGATTACTCTTGATAATTTCGTTCCTGACTTCATCTTCGCTGGGCTTGCGCTCCCGTGCGACCGCCTCGGCGTTGATGCGAGCTGCATAATCTTCGGACTGGCGGCGGCGCTCCCGTGCCGCATTGACGTAACTCATCATGTCGGTCGGCGCATCCGGCCTGGGCGAAGGCGTTGGCGGCAAAGGGGGCGGCTCGACCGGCTTGGCGGGAGGCAATTCCACCCGATCGGGTGTCGGCTTGTTGGTGGTGATCACCGTCGGCGGCTTTCTGACGGCTTTTGGTTGAGGTTTTGGCAGCGGTTTTGCCTCCGCTGGCGGCTCGGGCTGCGGCAAGGGCGGTGGGAGTGGCCGGGGCTTGTCCGGCAGGTTCAGACTCACCGTGAAAGGCGTCGCCTGCGAGGGGGGGTTATCCAGTTCCAGAAGTCTTGATTTTAGAAAAAATAACGCGATCAAGTGAACAAGCAGGGAAAATACCACTGCAAACAGCATACTGCGACGGATGCGGAACTCTATGAAACTTTCCCTGCGGAGAGGGACTTTCCAGCTAACGGTCGATGGTAACAATTTCAGCTTCTTGCATTAAACCGGTTCAGGCCTCGACCGACAGCACCGTCTTGAAGCGGCAGTCCAGCTCCATCAGCAGCGAATCGATGCGCTTGATTTCCAGTTGCACGCGGCTGCCCGGTGCCAGATCCGGCAGGTTATGCACTTTGGTAATGGTGGGCATGCCATCCAGTCGCACCAGATTCTCGCGCCAGACGGTAGCGGCAGGTTCAGTGATATTCTGCTGAACCAGGTACTGCAAGCACCAGTAGCGCTCCATGCGGGTCTGGAACTCGTTGTAGGCGTTGTAGGTCAGATCAAAGTCGCGCATAGCCGTGGTCAGGGCTTCGCTGTTCTTGCCGTAGGCCGGTTCCGTGCCTTGCAGCAGCGCCAGCATCTGGCGCTGGTTGATGAGGTCGACCGCCCTTCTCAATGGCGAGGTACTCCATGCATACTGCGCCACGCCCAGCCCCTGATGCGGTTCGGCACTGACCGTCATATAGACCTTGCCGCCCTGCTGCGCACGGTAGATGCCGGGGATGCCATGTTCCGCCAGCATGCCGCCCCAGTACGCGTTGGCGTAAATCATCAGCTCTGCCACCAGTTTGTCCATGGGCGCGCCGCGCTTGCGCTCGGTGATGCGCACCAGGCCGTTTTCCACGTAGAAGTTGTAGTCCACGTGCGGTGTCCGGTCGGGATCGTGCTTGCCTCGCGTCTTTTCCAGAGATTCCGCCAGGCGATGCAACAGTTCCAGCTTTCCCCAGTAGGGATGATCGTTGGGTGTGGCCCAGTTGCCCTCGTTGAAATGCGGTTCCAGCTCGTCGTGGCGCAGGTTGTCGGCGATTTTCACCGCTTCCAGCCGGCTCGCACAGTTGATAATGGTCAGGTCGTGAGCAATGTCCAGGTAGAGCGACAGTGCCGGCCGCCATTCGCCGGCGTGCAGGCTGAACGGGGTAATGGCCGCTTCCGGCAGCATGGTGATCTTGTTGCCCGGCATGTAGACGGTAGACAACCGCTTCATGGCCACCGCATCCAGGGCCGAATTCACAGGAATGCCCAGCGCCGGCGCGGCGATGCGGATGCCAACCCGGCTGTTGCCATTGGGGAGCAACTGCACCGAGAACGCATCGTCGATCTCGGTGGTGGCGGCATCGTCAATGCTGAAAGCTTCGACCTCGGCCTGATCCAGGTTGTCCGGCAGCCTGATCGCTTCATTGGCTTCGAAATGCACGCCGGCCGGGAAGTGCTCGCGCAGAAAGGCGCCGAAATGGTAATCGTGTGGTGATGCGATGGCGCCGCAGGCCTCCAGCAGCTTGAGGTGGCTCAGGCCGGTTCCGGCGGATGCCTCTTCCAGCGCCTTGTATTCCAGTGCGTTCTTGTCCGGCTCGT
>DAOMFG010000018.1:0-13164 GCA_035429685.1 Methylophilaceae bacterium
GCCCCAAGCTCCTCGACTTCGGCATCGCCCGTCTCCACAACATGACCCGCGCCGAATTCAAGGCCGCGGTCGAGCGGGCTGACAACAACTACCAGCGCGCGCCCAGTCATTTCGGCCCGGAATGCAACCACTTCGACAAGATCGAGCAAACTTTCCGCCAGTACGGTGAAACCGGTACATGCCAGCGCCGCTACTACATCCACAGCGACGACGAGGCCAAGGAGCTCAACGACCGCTTGGGCACGAACCTGAACCCTGGCGAATTTACCCCGTGGGAAGACATCGAATCCGGGTCCGACCTGCTGTTCTACGAAGGACTGCATGGTGGCGTGCGGACGGCCGAAGTCGATATCGCCAGCCATGTCGACCTGCTGGTCGGCGTTGCCCCCATCGTCAATCTCGAATGGATCCAGAAAATTCATCGCGATACGGCCGAACGCGGTTATTCAGCCGAGGCCGTGACGCAGATCATCTTGCGCCGGATGCGTGACTACGTCGAATACATCTGCCCACAGTTTTCCAACACGGACATTAACTTTCAGCGCGTGTCCACGGTCGATACCTCCAACCCGTTCATCGCGCGCGACATTCCTACGCTGGATGAAAGTTTTGTGGTGATCCGCTTCAAGTATCCGGAACTCGCCAATTTCCAGTATCTGATGGACATGATCAAGGACTCCTTCATGTCGCGTCGCAACACCATCGTGGTACCGGGCGGCAAGATGGGGTTCGCCATGGAGCTGATCCTGACCCCGATGATTCAGGAACTGATCGCCAAGCGCCGCGGCTGATCCAGCCCGAAAAAGAAAAGGCCTGCATCCGTTCGGACGCAGGCCTTTTTTGTGGGCGAGTACGGCTTACTTCAGCGCGACAAAAATGCTGTCGCGGATACTGTCCACCGCCCCGATGCCATTCACGCGTACATATTTTGGGGCCTTGCCCTCGCCCTTGGCAGCCCAACTGGAATAATAGTTCACCAGCGGCTTGGTCTGGCTGTGGTAGACCTCCAGGCGCTTCTTCACTGTTTCTTCGCGGTCATCCTCGCGCTGTACCAGGTCTTCGCCGGTCAGGTCGTCCTTGCCGGCCACCTTGGGCGGGTTGAAGAGAATGTGGTAGGTGCGGCCCGAGGGCAGATGCACGCGGCGGCCACTCATGCGCTTGATGATCTCCTCGTCCGGCACGTCGATTTCCACCACATAGTCGATGTCCACCCCAGCCTGCTTCATCGCCTCCGCCTGCGGAATGGTGCGCGGGAAGCCATCGAACAGGAAGCCGTTGGCGCAGTCGGCAGCCTTGATGCGTTCCTTGACTAGGCCGATGATGACTTCGTCCGGCACCAGGCCGCCGGCATCCATGAATTTCTTGGCTTCCAGGCCGAGCTGCGTGCCGGCTTTGACTGCCGCACGCAGCATGTCGCCGGTGGAAATCTGCGGAATATTGAATTTTTCCTTGATGGTGTTGGCTTGGGTACCCTTGCCGGCGCCGGGGGCGCCTAACAGAATGACTCTCATTGTGTTTCCTCCCTTGAACTTTGAATTATATCAGCCGAGATGGTTGGCGATAGCGACGAACTCGGCTACCCCAAGGTTTTCTGCGCGTAGTTGCGGGTCAATGCCAAGCGTCTTGAAGCCGGCATCGTCCAGCACCCCCTTGAGCGTGTTGCGCAGCGTCTTGCGACGTTGCGAAAAAGCCGCGCTGACGACCCTGCCGAACAGCTTTTCGTCCTTCGCCGGGTAGGGTGGGATGGCATAGGGGATGGCGCGCACAAACGCCGATTCCACCTTGGGCGCCGGCTCGAAAGCTTCTGGCGGCACGGTGAATAAATATTCCATCGCCAGCCGGTATTGCAGCATCACTGACAGCCGCCCGTATTCCGGCGTGGACGGGGCTGCCACCATGCGCTCCACCACTTCCTTTTGCAGCATGAAGTGCATGTCCGCGATATGCGCCGAGCTGTCCAGCAGATGGAACAGGATGGGCGTTGAAATATTGTACGGCAGGTTGCCAACCACGCGGATCCTCTCGCCGAGTGATGCGAAATCAAATTTCAGGGCGTCGACGTTATGGATAGTGATCTTGCTTGACGGGTAATGCGATTGCATCCAGCTCACGATGTCACGGTCCAGTTCCACCGCGTGCAAATGATGCAATGCGCCCATCAGCGGCTGGGTCAACGCCCCGAGGCCCGGCCCGATCTCGACCATTTTGTCGTCGGCTTGGGGGCGAATGGCGGCCACACAGGAGTGAATGATGTCCTGATCTGAGAGGAAATTCTGGCCGAAGCGCTTTCGCGGAATATGATTCATTGCGGCATTTTAATGGAGGAGGGAGGCGCCGTCATTTGAAGACGTCTCCCTGTCCATCATCCCTCAACCCTTTCATTCATGTGTTGCAATAATCCGCTTGAGTTCCGCAATCTGGGATAAAAAGGGAATGCTCCCCTGGTTGATCCGCTGGCGGATTTCTTCAACAAGAACCCGGTCGGCCTCTTCTTTAATGCTTATCTTTTCCACCATGGCCACGAGGTGCTTGTAGTCAAACGGACTTCCATTGGAAGTGCTCACACCATGCTCTTTTCTGACTTGAAAACTTTATTGGTCAAAGGGTTATAACAAACCCGCTGAACGTGAGCCCATGGTACTTGGCAGTGTCATGTGGAGCTTGACCGTAGGTGACAACTGTTTAACCTAATGTGCCAAACAGGTGGCCGGGATAGACTCCCGGAATTGAAACGGGAGGTTTTCTTAAGCGGCTAACGCGATCTCGGATCGATATGTAGATGGCGACTTTCCGCTCCAACGCTTGAATGCCCGGCTGAATGCGCTTTGCTCGGAAAAGCCGAGCAGGAAGGTCACCTCGGTGACGGAGCGTTCCTGATCGTCCAGATAGCGTAATGCCAGGTCAAAACGCGTCTGGTCGAGCAGATCGGAATAGGTCAGACCTGCATCTCCGAGTTTCCTCTGCAGGGTTCGGCGACTCATGCCCATCGCAACTGCCAGGTCTTCTTCCGAAGGTGCGCCGGAGGTGAGTTGCTGTAACAGGTATGACTTGCAGCGTGTGGGGATGTCCGCTTCGGTGAGCTTTACCAACTGATCATTCAGGATCGCGTCGAACGTGGCGGCAATTTCCTGGTTTCCAGTGCTGAGCGGTGCATCGGCGATGTCGTGCTGCAGGACGATACTGTTTTCCCCTGAGCCAAAGATGACTGGACAACGGTAGAAATTCTCGTAGGGGAAGGGATTCCGGGGCGGCGGGCACCGAAGCCGGACGGTGAGCGGAGTCAGAGAATTCCCGTAGTTTCTCCTGCATAAACTCATGATGATCGACATTGCGAAATCGGCGATGATATAGGCAACTGCGGCGTTCCCGCGCCCATGCTCATACACGAAATGCAGACCATCCTGGGCATCTTCGCAACGATAGGACATTTTGCCGAGCACTTGTGAAAAGCGTTCAAACCGTTTGAGGCCGGTGCGCAACGTCCCGCTCGAGAGCCATGCATAACCCAGTGCGCCGAGGTTTGAGGGATGCCAGCACTCTGCTGCTCGCAGCGCGAATTCCGGTTTCTGGATCAGCAATGCCGCCTTCGTAAATGCCATGTCGCTGAAGCGAGCCGGGATGCGTGCTTTGGGTTCGGAGAGTAACAACGGATCGATGCCGAGCTCCTCCATGAAGCGCGCGGAATCAATGCCATGCAGTTCGATAAGGCGAATGAACACTAGTCCGGCGGAAGCAAGGAAGGTTTCCATGAGGGTTCCCGAGAATTATTGTCGTAAGTCCGAGATGTATTGATGACCCATAGTCAATTGCCTGGCATGCTGTGTCAAGTACATGAAAGTGCTGTCGCGCAAACTGTCTTTGTTGCTCAAAGGGTATTGAAAGAGGACAGAAAATGCAGCAAACCTTGCGCCAGGGTTGATGAAGATAATCTTGAGGATAGAATTTAGTCGAGTTGTTGTTTCGGCTATTGGAACCAACAGTCATTGCTAGGCACATCATGCGATTACCGCTGACTTCATTTCCAATTAATTATAAGATCGCGCATTGCACAGAAATTAAGCATCGAGGTAAGTTGTCATCATGAGTCCCCTTGGAATTTCCTGTATTGCCCTTGTTTGCGTCTTTGGTAGCGCATTGCTTGGGTTGTACCTGCAAGCCAGGCAGCCCGACCATCACCTGAGTGCGGACTCGAAGGATGCGGTAAAGCTTGCTACCGGTATTATCGCCACCATGGCGGCCTTGCTCCTGGGGTTGCTGATTTCCTCGGCCAAGAGTTCGTTCGACCAAATCAACAACGAACTTGTCGGCAGCGCCGCCAACGTTGTTGTCCTTGATCGCACGCTGGCAGACTATGGACCGGAGACTGGGGAAATTCGCGATTCCCTCAAAGTTTATTACAAGACCCGGGTCAATTTGGAGACTTCTGGCAAGGCTTCCGAAGTGGCAAAACTGGATAGCGCAAAGATGGTTCACGAGCTGGAAGACATCCGTGCCAAGGTGCTTCATCTTTCGCCAGGCAACGATGCCCAGCGAGAACTCCAGAATGAGGCATTGCATACCATGGGGGAAATGGTTCATGCACGCTGGCTGCTGATGTTGCAAAAAGACAATTCTGTTTCTATTCCCCTGGTAGCACTTCTTGTGGCATGGCTGTCGATCATTTTTGCCGCATTCGGCCTGTTTTCACCATGCAACAAACTCGTTGTTACCAAGCTTTTTTTGAGTGCGCTGTCGGTTTCAGCGGCGATTTTCCTGATTCTGGAGCTTAACGGGCCGCTCACGGGGCTGGTCACGGTCTCCAAAGCCTCCCTTTATGACGCGATCGCGCACCTTGGGCAGTAGTCGGAAGCTCCCTCCGTTACATTCAACGGCTGAACTTAAGTGGCCCTTACTAAAGGGTTGGGGAGATTGGTTCGAAGGAAGATCTTGGTCGGGGTGAGAGGATTCGAACCTCCGGCCTCTACGTCCCGAACGTAGCGCTCTACCAGGCTAAGCTACACCCCGATTTGACTTGCTTAGAAATTGCGGCTGACCGCAAAGGCCGCCAATTCTACCAGAGCTTGCTTGTATTTTGAATCGGGGAGGTGAGAAATCGCCCGGCAGCCCGATTCTGCTTCATTTGCGGCGAGCTTGCGCACGTGGTCAAGCGCGCCGGTGGCATGGACGGCCTGCATCACCAGCGCCAGGTCTTTCAGGCCGCCGTGTTCGATGGCGTGGCGGATGACTTGCTGTTGTTGTTCGTGGCCGTGGCGCATGGCGTAGAGCAAAGGCAGGGTGGGCTTGCCTTCGGCCAGGTCGTCGCCGAGGTTCTTGCCGATTTCGCTGCTGTCTCCGCTGAAATCCAGCACGTCATCGATCAGCTGGAATGCCGTGCCGAGGCGCATGCCGTATTCCGCCAGCGCAGCTTCGTCCCGCTCAGAAGCGCCGGAGATGATGGCGCCAAGCCGTGTTGCGGCTTCGAACAGTTTGGCGGTCTTGTAATGGATCACCTTTAAGTAGGCTTCGTCGGTGACGTCGGCGTCGTGGCAGTTGAGCAGTTGCAGCACTTCGCCTTCGGCGATGATGTTGGTGGCGTCGGCCAGCACCTCCATCACGCGCATGTTCTCAATGCTGACCATCATCTGGAAGGCGCGTGAATAGACAAAATCGCCCACCAGCACGCTGGCGGCGTTGCCGAACAGGGTATTGGCGGTCGCCTTGCCGCGCCGCATGGAAGAGCCATCCACCACGTCGTCGTGCAGCAGGGTGGCGGTGTGGATGAATTCGACCACGGCTGCCAGCTCGTGGTGCTGCGGCATGACCTTGCCGAAGATGCCTGCGGCGAGTAGCACCAGCGCCGGACGTAGGCGCTTGCCGCCGCTGTTGACGATATACTCGGCAACCTGGCTTACCAGCGCGACTTCGGAATGCAGGCGTTTGCGGATCACCGCATCGACCGCGCTCATGTCTGCCGCGATGCGGTCTTGTATGGAGGCTAGAGGCACTTGGATGGCATGGAATGTAACAGTGGGCGGATTTTACCATAGGGGGTGACGTAAAATCGGCTTTGCATTTTTGAATGTGTTCCGTATAATGCGCGGTTCATTTGAAATGCATGGCAAACGAGGCTTAATCATGTATGCGGTTATCAAGACTGGCGGCAAGCAATATCGCGTTGCGGCCGGCGACAAACTGAAGGTAGAACAACTGACCGGCGAAGTCGGCAGCGAACTGGTCATCGACAAGGTGTTGATGCTGGCGGACGGCGACAAGGTGACGATTGGTTCCCCGTTGATCAACGGCGCAAGCGTCAAGGCGACCGTGGTTTCCCATGGCCGTCACGACAAGGTGATGATTTTCAAGATGCGCCGCCGCAAGCACTATCGCAAGACCCAAGGCCATCGCCAGAATTACACTGAAATCCAGATTCAGCAGATTGCTGCCAAGTAAAAGGAGTTAGCCATGGCACACAAAAAAGCAGGCGGCAGTTCCCGTAACGGTCGCGATTCAAACGCACAACGACTGGGCGTCAAGGCATTTGGCGACCAGCTGGTTTCCGCCGGCAGCATCATCGTGCGCCAGCGCGGCACCAAGATGTACCCCGGCGACAACGTTGGCATGGGCAAGGATCACACCCTGTTCGCCAAGGTGGAAGGCAAGGTTGCCTTTGCAGTCAAGGGTCCGTTGCGTCACAAGTTCGTGAGCATCGTTCCCGTCTGAGGCAAGCATGCCCGAGCAAAAAGCCCTATCAGGAACGATAGGGCTTTTTTGTTTTAATTCCTTGTCGCATTCAAACGAATACGGCGTTGTTCGGCGCTTGCCGTACTATTCATACTGTCTGCGCGCCTCCGCCTTGTCTTCGTTTGAATGCGACAAGGAATGCCGCATCGCTGAAAGCTGATTGTTGCCATGAAATTTATCGACGAAGCCACCATCAAGGTCTATGCCGGTGACGGCGGCAACGGCGTTGCCACGTTCCGCCGTGAGAAATACGAGCCTATGGGCGGGCCAAGCGGCGGTGACGGCGGCCGTGGCGGCTCCATCCACGTGGTGGCCGACCGCAATATCAATACCTTGGTGGATTACCGCTACACGCGCAGTTTTCGCGCGCAGCGCGGCGAGAACGGACGCAGTTCGGACTGCTACGGCGCCAAGGGCGAGGATATGGTGCTGCGCGTACCCGTCGGTACTGTGGTCACCGACAAGGGAACCGGCAACGTCATGGCCGACCTGGCGCAGGATGGTCAACAGGCGCTGCTCGCCAAGGGCGGCAACGGTGGTCTGGGCAACATCCACTTCAAGTCGAGCATCAACCGCTCCCCGCGCCAATGCACCAAGGGTGAACCGGGCGAGGAATTCGAGCTTTACCTGGAACTGAAGGTGCTGGCGGACGTCGGCCTGCTCGGCATGCCCAATGCCGGAAAGTCCACCTTCATCCGTGCCGTTTCCGCTGCCAAGCCCAAGGTGGCGGACTATCCCTTCACCACGCTGTATCCCAATCTGGGCGTGGTGCGGGTGGATACCAACCGCAGCTTTGTCATCGCCGACATTCCTGGTCTGATCGAGGGCGCGGCAGAGGGCGCTGGTCTCGGCCATCAGTTCCTGCGCCATCTGGCGCGTACCCGGTTGCTGTTGCATATCGTGGACATCGCGCCGTTCGACGACGCGATAGACCCCGTAGCCGAGGCGCGCGCCATCGTCGAGGAATTGAGGAAATACGACGAGGGGCTATACAATAAGCCGCGCTGGTTGGTGCTGAACAAGGTCGATATGCTGCCGGAGGACGAACGCGACGCGAGGCGTGTGGCCTTTCTGCGTGAATTCGGCTGGGACGCGCCGTCGTTCTGTATCTCCGCCCTGAGCGGCGAAGGCTGCCAGAAGCTGACCTACGCCATCATGGATTATCTCGACGCCAACAAGCTGGAACCGGAAGCCATAACCGAATGAAATCGCTGCTCGCCAATGCCAAAACCATCGTGGTCAAGGTCGGCTCCAGCCTCGTCACCAACGAGGGCCGCGGGCTGGATCAGGCCGCCATTGCCGCCTGGGCCGACCAGGTCGCGCGCCTGCGCCACCATGGCCGCAAGGTCGTGCTGGTGTCCAGCGGTGCGGTGGCGGAAGGCATGCAGCGCTTGGGCTGGAGCAAGCGTCCGACAGCCGTGAACGAACTGCAGGCGGCGGCGGCCGTCGGCCAGATGGGCTTGGTGCAGATGTACGAATCCTGCTTCGCCAGACACAAGCTTCATACGGCGCAGGTGCTGCTGACGCATGACGATCTGGCGGACCGCAAGCGTTACCTCAACGCACGCAGCACGCTGCGCACCCTGCTCGACCTCAACGCCATTCCCATCATCAACGAGAACGACACCGTGGTCACCGACGAAATCCGTTTTGGCGACAATGATACGCTGGGGTCGCTGGTGGCCAACCTGATCGAGGCCGACGCGCTGGTCATCCTGACCGACCAGCAGGGTCTCTACTCCGCCGACCCGCGCAAGGATGCAAGCGCCACGCTGATCAGTCAGGCTACCGCAGGTGATCCGGGACTGGAAAAGATGGCAGGTGGCGCCGGCAGCAGCGTGGGTACCGGCGGCATGCTGACCAAGGTGCTGGCCGCCAAGCGTGCCGCGCGTAGCGGGGCGCATACCATCATCGCTTCCGGCCGCGAGCAGGATGTCCTGGTGCGGTTGCTGGAGGGAGAAGTCATCGGCAGCCACCTGCGCGCGCCGGAAATGAAGACTGCGGCAAGAAAACAGTGGTTGGCTGACCATCTGCAGGTGCGAGGCAGGCTGGCGCTTGATGCCGGTGCTATCAGGGCGCTGAAAGAAGACGGCAAAAGCCTGCTGCCGATCGGGGTGACGGCGGTTTCCGGCGAATTTGGGCGCGGCGAACTGGTGGTCTGCGTTGATACGCACGGATATGAGGTTGCACGCGGCCTGGTCAATTACAATGCGGTGGAAACGGCGCGCATTCTGAAGAAGCCCAGCAGCGAGATCGAGCAGATCCTGGGTTACGTGGACGAGCCGGAACTGATCCACCGGGACAACCTGGTAATTCTCTAAACTAAGGGAAAATCATGACTGACAAACAACCTTTGGTCGCCATCATCATGGGCTCCGACAGCGACTGGCCGGTGATGAAGGCCGCCGCCGCCATCCTCGACGACTTCGGTGTGGCGTATGAAGCGCGCGTAGTGTCGGCGCACCGCACCCCGGATCTGATGTTCGAGTTTGCCGAGAATGCCGCCGCGCGCGGCTACCGTGCCATCATCGCCGGTGCCGGCGGTGCCGCACACCTGCCGGGCATGGTGGCGGCCAAGACGACCTTGCCGGTACTGGGTGTGCCGGTACCTTCCAAGCATCTGCAGGGGCAGGATTCCCTGCTGTCCATCGTGCAGATGCCAAGAGGCATTCCCGTTGCTACCTTTGCCATTGGCGAAGCTGGCGCCGCCAACGCCGGACTGTTCGCCGTGGCGCAGCTGGCGACGACCGACAAAGCGCTGGCGGACAAGCTCGCCGCCTTCCGCAGGCAGCAGAGCGAGAAAGTGCTGGCCATGACCCTGAAGGGGGATGCATGATTCTGCCGCCGTCCATGCTGGGCATGCTCGGCGGCGGCCAGCTCGGCCGCTTCTTCGTCATCGCCGCGCACGAAATGGGCTACAAGGTCACGGTGCTCGATCCAGACAAACACAGCCCGGCGGGCATGATCGCCGACGTGCATCTGTGCGCCGCCTACGATGATGCGGCCGCACTGGACAAGATGGCGCGCACCTGCGCTGCGGTGACCACCGAGTTCGAGAACGTGCCGGCCAGCACATTGGATGCCTTGGCTAAATCAGTACTGGTATATCCGCCAGCCTCCGCGGTGGCGGTTTGTCAGCACCGCGTCAGCGAAAAGAATTTCCTGCGCGACAACGGCTTTCCCCACGCCCCATATGCCGAGATCAACAGCGAAGCTGATATCCCGGCTGCCGCTGGCGGCTTGTATCCGGGCATTCTGAAAGTGGCGCGCTTTGGCTATGACGGCAAAGGCCAGGCGCGGGTGAGCTCGCCAGAAGAAGCGCTGGCAGCGTTTCGCAGCTTCAAGGGCGAGCAATGCGTGCTCGAGAAAATGCTGGCGCTGGACTACGAAGTCTCCGTGGTGCTGGCGCGCGATACTGCCGGCAACGTGCAGGCGTTCCCCACCACCGAAAACGCCCATCGCGACGGTATTCTCGACATCAGCATCTCACCGGCGCGCGGTAGCGCCGGGGTGCGCGAGCAGGCCCAGATCCTGGCGCGCGGCGTGGCGGAGAAACTGGCCTACGTCGGCACGCTGGGGGTGGAATTCTTCGTCTGCAACGACAGCCTGACGATCAACGAAATGGCGCCGCGCCCCCACAATTCTGGCCACTACACCATCGATGCCTGCGTCACCAACCAGTTCGAGCAGCAAGTACGTGCATTGTGTGGCCTGCCTTTGGGTGACCCGCGCCTGCACAGTACGGCGGTGATGGTCAACCTGCTGGGCGACATCTGGCGCGATGGCGAACCGGAATGGCAGGCACTGTTCGCACAGGCCGATCTCAAGCTGCATCTTTACGGCAAGCCCGAGGCACGCCCCGGCCGCAAGATGGGACACTTCACCGTCATCGGTGACAAGGCCGACGCCGTGCTGGCAGCGGCGATGGCTGCACGCCAGCGCATCCGGGTAGAGGGCTGAGTCCATGCGGAAAGCCAGCCTTACGGTTGGCTTTTTTGTTTCCGGGGTGAACTCGTCTCGCGCCTTGGCAAGGAGTTGCCAAGGGCGGTCAAACGGGTACCATGAAGCTATTGCCCAGCGGAGAACCTTGCCACCATGGATATCGGTAGCCTGTTTACCAGTGAAAACGGCCTGGAATATGTCCCGGCGTTCGCCACCAGTCTGGCGGTGGGCCTGCTGATCGGCGTGGAGCGCGAGCGCAGCCCGGCTGCCAAGGCGGGGCTGCGTACATTCAGTCTGGTATCGCTGTTGGGCACCATGCTGGCGTTTCTGTCGGATCGCAGCGGGTCGTCCTGGCCGCTGGTGGCCGGGCTGGTGGTCGTCGGCGCCATGATTATTGCCGCCTACGTCGGCGATGACCAGGACAAGGATCCCGGCACCACGACCCAGGCCGCATTGATACTGAGTTTTGGCCTGGGTGCGATCATCTGGTACGGTTACAGCACCCTGGCCGTCATGGCGGCCATCGTCATGACCGCCATGCTGTATTACAAGCCGGAACTGGAGGGCATGAGCCGCCGCCTGTCGCGCGCCGATGTGGCCTCCATGCTCCAGTTCGCGGTGCTTTCCTTCATTATCCTGCCCATCCTGCCGAACCAGGATTATGGCCCGTACGACACGCTGAACCCTTACCAGACCTGGCTGATGGTGGTGCTGATATCCGGCATCAGCCTGGCCGGCTATGTCGCCCTGCGGCTGGTCGGGCAGCGCTATGGCGCACCGTTGCTGGGTTTCCTCGGCGGTCTGGTGTCGAGTACCGCAACCACGCTGGTCTACGCGCGCCATGGCAGGAACAGTGCCATGCTCAATCTGGCGGTGGTGGTCATCACCATCGCCAACCTGGTGGTGCTGGTACGATTGGCGGTGCTGGGCGGCGTGCTGGCGCCGGCCATTCTGCCGCACTTGCTGCCGGTGCTGGTGATGGGTTTCGTCTCCGGCGCCGGGGTGACCTTCTACTGGTGGCGCCGCATGCAACGCGGGGGTGATTTGCCGATCCCGGAAATCAAGAATCCCACCGAGATCAAGACCGCGCTTTCCTTTGGCGCGTTGTATGCCGTGGTGCTGCTGGCGGCGGCCTGGCTGTCGGATGTCGCCGGCAGCCGCGGCCTTTACCTGCTGGCGCTGGCTTCCGGTATGACCGATGTCGACGCCATTTCGCTATCCAGCCTGCGCCTGTTCGGCCAGGGCAAGCTGCTGGCGGAGCAGACGGTGCTTGCCATCACCATCGCCTATCTGTCCAACCTGGCGTTCAAGTTCGGCCTGCTGGCCTTCTTCGGCGGCAAGGCCCTGGCATACCGTGCCGCGCCGAGCGTGGGCGCGGTAGCGCTGGGGGTGCTGGCCGGCGCCTTGCTGCTCTGAACTGCTATAATCCCAGCTTTGAATTCGACTGGAAGCAACATGGAAGCCGAACGCCTCAACGCCATTGCCAATCACCTGCAGGACATGGAAACCCGTACCGTCGACTTGCGGAGGTATCTTTGACTTCGACGGAAAAAAGGATCGCCTGACCGAAGTCAGCCGCCTGGCCGAAGATCCGGCCATCTGGAATGATGCCGAACGCGCCCAGGCGCTGGGCCGCGAAAAGAAGGGCCTGGAGGCCGTGGTGCTGACGCTGGAGCACATTGCCTCCGCCCTCAGGGACGCCGGCGAGTTGTTCGAGATGGCACGCGCCGAGGACGACGACGACACCTTGATCGCTATCGAGGCCGATGCCCAGGGGCTGGAAAAGGAGGTTGCCGCGCTTGAATTCCGCCGCATGTTCTCCAACCCGATGGATCCCAACAACTGCTTTGTCGAGTTTCAGTCCGGCAGCGGCGGCACCGAGGCGCAGGACTGGGCAGGCATGCTGCTCCGCATGTACCTGCGCTATTGCGAGAAGAAGGGCTTTCAGGTCGAAGTGCTGGAAGAAACAGAGGGCGATATTGCCGGGATCAAGGGCGCCTCCATCAAGGTCTCGGGCGACTACGCCTATGGCACCTTGCGTACCGAAAGCGGAGTGCATCGCCTGGTACGTAAATCGCCTTTCGACTCCAACGCCAAACGTCACACCAGCTTTGCCAGCGTGCAGATTTTCCCGGAAGTGGACGATTCCATCGAGGTCGACATCAACCCCGCCGACCTGCGCATCGACACCTATCGCGCCTCCGGCGCCGGCGGCCAGCACATCAACAAGACCGACTCCGCCGTACGCATCACCCATCTCCCCACCAATACGGTGGTGCAATGCCAGAACGACCGCTCGCAGCACCGCAACAAGGCCGAGGCCATGGCCATGCTGAAGGCGCAGCTGTATGCGCTCGAACTGCGCAAGCGCAACGAGGAAAAGCAGGCGCTGGAAGATGCCAAGACCGACATCGGCTGGGGCCACCAGATCCGCTCTTATGTGCTGGATCAATCGCGCATAAAGGATCTGCGCGCCAATGTCGAAATCGGCAATCCCCAGGG
>DAOMFG010000019.1:0-12904 GCA_035429685.1 Methylophilaceae bacterium
TTGCCGTGACCACGTTATTGATATTGTCGATCACCCGCAGGCCTCGATATTCGTCTGCCAGCGCATCCAGCATTTCCCCTGTGCGGTCCTTGCTGCCGTCGTTGATGGCGATGACTTCAAAATTGGGGTAGCGCAGCGCCATCAGCGCATCGATGGTTTCGCGCGCATTCGCTTCCTCGTTGAAACAAGGAACTAGAATCGCGACCAGTGGGTATTCATCCCGTTCCGGCGGTTGGTTGACAATGCGGTGCGGATGCCGTTCGTGACGAAAATAGAATGCCAGCCCGCCGATCATCCACAGGCACGACATCAGCACCGGGTAGAGGAATACGTACGAGAGCATGATGCCCCAGAAGTTGCCTAGAAGTGCGGGAAGCGTCAGGTCAGGATGCGTCATGGCAGGAGCGGTTGCGAACGCAGCGAGATGGCTTTCCAGACGGCGTCGTAACCCGCTTGCGGGAAGTCGGCGAGGCCGAACTGGCGGAATCCGTCGGCTTCGAGTCGGCGCATTTCCCGGGCAATTTCAGAGGCGGGCTGCGAAGTCGGATCGAATTCGAAGAGTACGTTCCCTGCCTCAGTTACCGGGACAGCGACCAAATTTTCCTTGGTGGCGGGCATGACCACCAGATCGCCCGGGAGAAGCATCTGCCACGCACTGGCAGGAACGGTGCCTTCCGGCGCATAAGCGACGCGTAGCGGCCAGCACCAGCGCTCCATTGCCGCCAGCGCGCGTCTGGCGGCCTCATCGCCCGGCAGCACAGGCATCCGGACGCCGGCAAAATTGACTTGGCGGGCAAGCTCGCTGAGCAAGTCCAGATCCTTCAGCCAGGCAGCCGGTATGTCGATAAACACAGGGCTTCCGGCACGACGCTCGATCTGCCATGCAATGTGGTTCAATTCGTCGGCGGCGCTGGGGTGGCGCTCGGATGGGAACAGGGGGGATGGCTGGGGGCCACTTTTTGTCTCGGGGTCGACAAAGACGATGTTCACGCTCAATCGCTGCAGCCGGTCCAGCGTCAGCGACAGATCTTTCTCCAGCACGGGCCATTCCCCCGGGTGGATTCTTACGCTGCGTGCAGGGTCTGCAGACCAGACTTTTCGCATGGCCTCGGCAAAGCTTTGCAGCGATGGGCTTTGTTCGATCAGATAGCGTTTCATCGCCGATAACGGCGTAGACACGGTATTGACGCCGTCATCGAGCGTCATGGTTACTGGCATACCCAGCTTTGTGGAAAGTTGTTGCGCTACCAGGTTGGTGCGACCATAAGGCCAGACCATGGCGCGCGGCGCATGCCCGGTCTCCCGTTCAATCAGGTCACGGTTGCGGCGCATGTCACTCTCCAGGCGATCGACATAAACCGTATCGGTTTCGTAATTTCCTTCGGAGTAGAGACGCGTTGTCGTGGCCGGCTGGGTATTTCCCTGTGGATTGGCAATGACGCCGCGGTGCAGGTCATAAGAATGCGAGGCGATCTCGACCAGCCCCGAGCGCTGCATTTCGCGAATTTCATCCCAAGTGACGAATTCGCTGCGTGGCAAGAGTTTCCCATCGTAATCCGCCAAGCCTCCTTCAGGCACGTCGAGCCAGCGGCCGACCACAGCGACTACGGCAGGATAGTGGAATAGCTTGAGCAGCGGGAAGACGCGAGTGTAGACATCCTTTTTGCCGTCATCGAAGGTCAGCAGTACTGCTTTGTCTGGCAGGGCAGGGCCGTTCTGCCGGGAGTCAAGTATTTGTTGCAGGCTGACCGGGTGATAGCCGTTTTCCTTCAGCCATGCGAACTGTGCAGCCAAGTCGCTCGCGTGGACAGCGGTGCCAGTCAGGGTTGGCGTCCTGTCGCTTTCCACCTCGTGGTAGCAAAGTACGACGAAGTCGCCCGGAGCAGCTGTCGACGCGAAGCACGAACATGCCATCATCAGGACGGCAAACTGCAGTATCCGGATGCCGTTCAGAATCGCCATAGCAAGGTCATTGTCCCAAAAGTGCGCTGTTCGCGCTCCCCGTCGTAAGGCCGCAGGGTTCGGCCGATAGAATAGCGCAGCCATGCGGCACGTCCAAGTTCCCAGCTGTGCTGGTATTCGAGCGATTCGGTGCTGCCGGCGCCATAGCCGGATTGCCAGTAGCTGCCCAGCGATAGGGCCAGACGCTGTCTGAACGAATAGTTGTAGTCACGCCAGGCGAGCTGTTCCACGGCCCCCGTCACCCAGTATGAGTGGTCGTTCGGAGGGTTGAAATAGTCGGCCCGGTAGCCGATCGAATTGTTCGAGGCGTCCGCGCCGATAGTGGTCTCGAAGCTCCAACGGGGGCCGCTGAGCCAGCGCTCGAACCAAGTGCCGATGACTGTTTTACGCAGGTTGCCGTCGGTGAAGTTCAGCACATTGCCTTCCACGGCGAGTTTCCGCGCCTCGTGTGCCCGCCAGTCGATGCCCAGTCCGATGCGGCTGGCGGTGACCCCGGCATTCACCGCCTGTAGCGGGATATCGTTAGTCTTGCTTTCGCCATGTACATCAAACTTCCAGTAATCATCAGGCTGCCAGCGCAGGGTCGCCAGTATGCCAGGGTCTTCCTGTTCGCCTGCATTGACTTCCCCGCTCATCTGCCAGCTTCCGGAACGCCATTCCGCACCGGCGCCGGTGCGAATCCAGTATGTCTTGCCGCCATTGAAATCTGCGCTGCCGCTGTAGTTGTGCACGAAGGCACGCCAGTTCCGGTCGATGGGAGAGCTGTAGAGCCGGGTGTCGGTGAACCAGTCGGACGAGCCATAAGGGTTGGAGGATTTGCCATGCCCATAGCCGGCGTCGACGCTCAGTTCCCGTTTCTCGTGCAGCGCGAAGGTCTGGCTGGCTTCGCGTACCCGCGGGTTATCAGGATCGATCCCGTTGGCCAGGTCCAGTTCTGCCCAAGCGTCATCCCAGTGCTGCAGTGACAGGAGCACCTCAGCGCGGTCGGCATGCAGGCTTGGATTGCGTGGATCGCTCCCCAGCGTGCGGCGAAGGTCGGCCTCTCCCTGGCGAGGCCAGCCGCGGGCCAGATGCAGGCTGGTTTCTGCACTCCGCACCTCACTGTTGAAAGGCGTCTCGGCGAGCCTTTGTTCGATTCGTTGCTTGGCCTCGGGGATGCGGTCGGCATACAGGCGCGCCTGGTCGCTGGTGGTCTCGGCGCTTAAACGCTCGCCGTTGGCCAATCCGTCACGATGACGGCGGGCAGGGAGGCTGGCCGCGAAACGGTCGATATGGGCTGTCGCCAGATCGAGTTGTTCAGACTCGACCAGCGCATAAAACAATCCCAGGTTGGCGTCGAAGTCATCGGGAGACACCGCTAGCACCTTGCGGTAAAGCGTCTCAGCTTCCCGTGGTTGCCGTATTGTCAGATACGCGCCGGCCACTTCGGATAGCGCCCAGATGGGTATTTCAATTCCATCAGCAGCAAGTGCTGTGTATAACGCTACTGCGTCACCTGGGCGGTTGCGGGCCGCCAGCGCCGAAATACGGTCGATCAGCCGTCTCACCTCTTCCGCATCGGGTTTGTGGCCGGCCTGAAAGGCCGCCGCCAGCGCATCGGTGGCAGCGAGTGCGGCATCCAGACGCCGATAGCGCTCTGTCTCATTCAGGGTACGCGCATCGATGCGCCCGTGACGGATGTCAAGCGCGATGCGATCGCCATCCAAGGCTGCAAGTTCCCGCGCATCGAGATCCGCATTCAGGCTGGCCGCCTGTTCGAACAGGCCAAGCCGCATGGCAGCACGCCAAGCCTCTTTGCGGGCAACGGCGTCCGCCGGGTTTTTTTCAAGGGCAGAAAGATAAGCCCCCAAGGCCGCGGCCCAGTCGCCTTCGTCCGCAAGCTTGTCCGGAGTCTCCGCCTGTGCATGCAAGGCTAATGCACAGCCCAGAACCAAAATAAAACGAGTGCTGCGTAATTTCATGCGTCTTTCAATATCTTTGGCCCCGTAAGAAAACAAAATCCGGGCAACACCTTGATGGATGGGCATACCAATTAACCAAGTCTAAGGCGAATCCTAATGAATAATCACCGGTTCAAGCAAGCAGGCTAGACGCTACAATAGATTCCTATGATGGAACCTTCACCTGATTTGATTCTCTGCTCCACGGCCCGTCTTGCCCGCAGCATCAGGCTTGCACATGCGGCCGATCAGCGGCGGACGGGGATGAGGCAATGGCTGCCCTTGCAGGCGCTGACGTTGAGCCAGTGGCTGGCGGGACTGACGCAGCGCGTTTTACTCTCCGGCAAGGTTTCTCCGGGCGATATTCCACATATGGCCCTGGATGGCATGGCCGAGCGCCTGTTGTGGGAGCAGGTGATTACCGATGCTACAGCGGCGAACCCGCAACAGCAGTTGTTCGATGTCGCCGGCATGGCACAGACGGCGATGGAAGCCAATGCGCTGATGCAAGGCTGGGGCGTGCGTTTCCCTGACCAACTGCTCACCGATGAGACGCGTCAGTTCCTGCGCTGGCGCGCGGCCTTCCGCACGTTGTGCCGCCGGCACAACGTGCTGGAAGAAACGCGCATGCTGGAACTGCAAATCGAACTGGTAAAACATGCTGAGTTGCCGGAAACCATTTGCCTCGCCGGTTTCGATCGTATCAGTCCGCAGGAGCAGCGGTTGTTCGATGCGCTAACCATGCGCGGTGCCACCTTGCGTCCTTGGGTGGCTGGGCTGGAAAGCCCGGGGCATGCGGTCAAAAAAGCGTTTGACGAGGCTGAAGCCGAATGTTGTGCGGCGGCGGCCTGGGTGTGCCAACGCCTGACCGATGACCCGTCCTCCCGGCTGGCCATCGTGGTGCCGGAACTGGCTAATTTGCGCCCCACCTTGCAGTCTATGCTGGATGACGCACTGCACCCGGAAAGCATGCATCCGGCACAGGCTGAAATCCCGCGAGCGTACGATTTTTCCCTTGGCCAGCCGCTGGCGGAACAACCGCTGGTGGCAACCGCCGTGGCCTTGCTTCGGCTGGCATTCGGCCGTCAGGCTACGCAGCAGGAATGTAGTACGCTGCTGCGTGATGTCTACTGGTCGGCGGGGCGCGGCGAGGCTGATGCCAGAGCCAGACTGGACGCAACGATGCGGCGCAAACTGCCCGCCACCATCTCTTTTGACCAGCTGCTGCGACATGCCAGAAAGGCGCAGGAGAAAGGCTTGGGAATAGGCAGGTTGGTGCAGCATCTCGAAGGGCTGCAACAAAAAAACGTCTCCACCAGGCAGCGAGCGTCCGCCTGGGCGCGCACTTTTGCCCAAGCGCTGGAAGCTGCCCACTGGCCTGGCGAGCGCGGTTTATCCAGCCACGAGTTTCAAGCGCGCCAGGCATGGAAGGAAACACTGCAGGTTTTTTCCGGGCTTGATCCATTGCTGGACAAGCTTAGCGCCGGCGATGCGCTGCGCCAGCTATCCCGCCTGCTGCGTGAGCGTATCTTTCAGCCGGAATCCGCCCATGTGCCGCAGATACAGGTCATGGGAATGTTGGAGGCAACTGGCCAGCCGCTGGATGCCTTGTGGGTGATGGGCATGAACGACCACACCTGGCCGCCGCCCGCCCGCCCGAATCCGCTGCTGCCGGCCGAAGTGCAGCGCAGCGCCGGCACGCCCAATTCCTGCAGCCGGGTGCAGGCCGAGTTTGCGCTAGCCATCCATCAGCGGTTGCTGCGCACCGCGCCGGAACTGGTGTTCTCCTGGGCGCATCGCGATGGCGAGCGTGAACTCCGCGTCAGCCCGCTGCTGAAAGACATCCCGCTGGCCGAACAAGGGTTTGAGCTTGCGAAAACGCTGGCCGAGCAGCTCGCCGTGCCTGCCGAGATGCAGTGGCTGCAGGATCATCAGGCGCCCAGGGTGGAAGAGGATGAGAAGGTACGCGGCGGGGCGGGGCTGTTCCAGGCCCAGGCTGTCTGTCCGGCCTGGGGCTATTACCAATACCGGCTGGGAGCGCGTGCGCTGGAGGAACCAGTGGACGGGCTGGACAGCATGGCGCGCGGTAGCTTGTTGCACGCCGTGCTGCAGGCGTTCTGGAGCGGGCGCGATTCTGAATACCTGAACAACATGGACCAAGCTGCGCAGCAAGCCGCGGTGCAACAGGCGGTGGAAGCCGGCGTGAAGCAGTTCTCGCAGGATCTGGATGAAAGCCTGCCTACGCACTTCCTCGCGCTGGAAAAACTGCGGCTGGCCGCGCTGCTCGACGGCTGGCTGGCGCTGGAACGCGAGCGCCTCCCCTTCACCGTGCAGGATTGCGAACGCAACGTGAAGCTGGACATCAAGGGCATCAGCGTGGAGTTCAAGCTGGACCGCGTGGATGTATTGCCGGACGGGCGCATGGTGGTGATCGACTACAAAACCAGCGCGCAGCTCAGCCCCAACAGTTGGGCGGAAGACCGCATCAGCGAGCCGCAGCTCCCCATCTACGCCGCGCTGGTGCTGATCGAGGGCGAGGTGGCGGCGGTGTGTTTCGCCAAGGTGCGCGCCGGCGAACACCAGTTCGTCGGTATCGCCAGTGATGCCGGAACTTTACCCGGCGTGAAGGGCTTGGAAGAAGCGCGCAAGGTGTTCGACGCGGAGAAATTCCCGGAATGGCACGCCTTGCTGCAACACTGGCGCGACAGCCTGGAGGCCATTGCCGACGAAATCAGGGCAGGCGAAGCCGCCGTACGCTTTGAGGACGAAGAGCAACTGGCCTGGTGTGAAGTGAAGCCGCTGCTACGGCTGCCGGAAAGGAAATTGCAGCTGGAGCGGGAGGGCAAGCGGTGACGGCCGGTCCGAATCTGCTGCAGCAGGATGCCGCCAACCGCGAACGGGCGCTGGCGCTGGAGTCCTTCATCGTCGAAGCCCCGGCCGGCGCGGGCAAGACCGAGTTGCTCACGCAGCGCTATCTGAAGCTGCTGGCGGTGGTGCAGGAACCGGAGGAGATTGTCGCCATCACCTTCACCAACAAGGCGGCGGCAGAGATGCGTAGCCGTATATTGCAGAGTTTGCAGGACGTAGCCGACGGCGTGGCTATCGACAAGCCGCACAAGCAGAAGACACGCGAACTGGCGCTCAAGGCGCTGGCGCGTTCGGCGGAAAAACAGTGGAACCTGCTGGAACAACCGGCGCGCCTGCGGATCAACACCATTGACTCCCTGTGCAGCTTCCTGGCCCGGCAAATGCCGCTGATGAGCCGCTTCGGCGGCCAGCCCGCAGTGGTGGACGATGCTTTCATCCATTGTGAGGCGGCGGCGCGGCGTGCGCTGGCCACGCTCGAAGATGAGGCGGGCGATGGGGTGGTGACCGAGGCGTTGCGCTATCTGGACAATGACGCGGTCCGGTTGACCGACCTGCTGGCCAGGATGCTGGCGAAGCGTGACCAGTGGCTGCATCACACCACGCATGTGCAGGAAGATGTGGAGATGGCGCTAAGGCAGTTGATCCAGCAGGATATTGCCCAGGCCGCATCGTTATTGTCCCCGGATCTGCAGCAACGGCTGATGCCGGTTGCACGGTTTGCAGCTTCCAATCTGGAGTGCAACCACCTGATCTCGCTGCTGCTGGATTGGGATTCGACCATCCTGGCCAGGCCGGAAGCGCTGCCGCTGTGGCGCGGCGTGTGCGAATTGCTGCTGACCAGTGGCGATGACTTCCGCAAGGCGCTGGACAAGCGGCAGGGATTCCCGGCTACCGACGATGGCCGCAAACAGAAAGAGGCGCTGCTGGAGATCATCGCCATGCTGCCGTCGCCGCAGCCCTTGGCGCGCATTCGCTGCCTGCCGGATGCGCAATCGGAAGAAGAAAAGCGCATCGTGGCAGCGCTCGCCCGCCTGCTGCAGCTGGCGGCCGCGCATCTGCTGATAGTGTTTCAGGAAACGGGCGAGGTGGATTTTGTGGAGGTCGCGGGCCGTGCGCTGGCGGCGCTGCAAGACGACGATGGCGTGACGGACTTGGCGCTGAAGCTGGATTACAAGATTCAACATCTGCTGGTGGACGAGTTCCAGGACACCAGCCCGATGCAAGTGGAACTGCTGCGCCGCATGACGCAAGGATGGCTGCCCGATGATGGCCGCACCCTGTTCTGCGTCGGCGACCCGATGCAGTCGATCTACCGTTTCCGCAAGGCAGACGTAGGCTTGTTCCTGCAGGTGGCGAACTACGGCATCGGCGATTTGCAGTTGCAACGCTTGCATCTGACACGCAACAACCGGTCCTGTCCGGCGGTAGTGGACTGGGTTAATTCGGCGTTTGAAAAAATGTTCCCCAAACAGGATGATGAAGAGCGCGGAGCCATACGCTATCGTCCGTTTGCTGCGACCAAAGCATCAGAACCCAACGAGGGCGTGCTGGTACATTCACTGGTGTTGGGGGCGGACAGCCGCGGCGATGATATGGCCGCGGAAGAAGCGCGCTTCCTGACGGCGTTGATTGCCAGGGAACGTGCCCTCGACCCCAAGGCCAGCATTGCCGTGCTGGTGCGCGCCAGGGCGCACTTGGAAGCGCTGGTGGTGGAAATACGCAGCCGCCACCCGGATTTAAGATTCCAGGCAGTGGAAATCGAACAGCTCGGCGGCAGGCAGACGGTGCAGGATATCCATGCGTTGACCTGCGCCTTGTTCCACCGTGCCGACCGCGTGCACTGGTTGGCGATTCTGCGCGCCCCCTGGTGTGGCCTGACGCTGGCCGATCTGCACATGCTGGCCGCGGACGACCACTCCGCCAACATCTGGCAACTGATGCAGGATGAGGCGCGGCTTTCCAGACTTTCCGATGACGGCCGTAAGCGCCTGCTTCATGTTCGCGACGTGATCGCCGAAGCCTATGCGCACCAGGGCCGGCAGCCCATGCGCCGCTGGGTGGAGTCGGTCTGGCTCAGGCTGGGTGGCGCTGCATGCCTGTGGGATGCGGGCGATGTGCGCGATGTGCAGGCCTTCCTCGATTTGCTGGAGCGCATGGAGGTGTTCGATGCGGCGCAATTGCAAAGCAGAATGGAAAAACTCTATGCCGCGCCGGATGTGCAAGCCGACGAAAGTTTGCAGTTCATGACCATCCACAAATCCAAGGGGCTGGAATTCGACACCGTCATCCTGCCCGGGCTGCACCGCACTTCCAAGAACGGCGATCCACAATTGCTGCTGTGGGAGGAGGTGGCGATCGAGGGCACGCCTTCGCAGCTGGTAGCGGCGCCTTATGTGCCAAGGCACAAGCGCGACGACCTGCCGAGCACTTATGACTATCTGCAAAACCTGGAACGGGAGCGCGAGTCCAACGAAACCACTCGGGTGCTGTATGTGGCGGCGACCAGAACCCGGCGGCGGCTGCACCTGGTGGGGGCAGTGAGGCCGGACGGCAAGGGTGAAATCAAGGCGCCCGCCAATAGCTTGCTCAGACTGCTGTGGGAGTCCGTGGGTGGCGAGTTTCTCAATGCGGAGCCGCGCGCTGAGATTGTTGCGACGGAAACTTCCAGCGCGTTCATCCCCAGCCTGGTCCGCCTGCCGCAGGTGGCGGTTCCGGAACTGCTGCAGTCAGGGACGCCTGCCGCTGTGCGTCCGGCGTTTGACGAAGCAGCGACGGACACAAACATCAGGAGCATCGACACCAGTTGTGGCACGTTGGTCCATCTCTACCTGGAAATGATGGCGGATGACGGCCTGCAAGACTGGTCTTCGCAGCGCCTGCATGGTCTGCAGTTCGCCATGCAAACGTGGCTGCAAGGGCATGGGCATGCGCGGGACGAGGCGCGGCAGGGGGCGGAAAGGGTTTTGCATGCTTTATGCCACACCTTGGATTCCGAAGCCGGGCAATGGGTGCTCGCAAGCCGGGGGAGTGCTGCTTCGGAGCTTGCGCTGGCGACGGCCGATGGTTCGCAATTTGCCACCTACGTGATCGACCGTACTTTTGTCGAAGATGGCGTACGCTGGGTGATCGACTACAAGTCTGCCCGTCTGGATACTGTGGAGGAAGATATCCTAACTCGCGAGGCCGCGCGCTACCGGCCGCAACTCGCGCGCTACGCGGCGCTTTTCCGGGAAGAAGGATTGCCGATCCGCATGGCAGTGTTCTTTGTGGCCTATGGGAAGCTGGTGGAACTGGATTGAGGTAGCGCAGACACACTCGCCTGCATAAGCCCCACCCCAACCCTCTCCCAGTGGGAGAGGGTACAAATGCAGCAGGCAAGGACGCTTGTGCTACGTCCGAACTACTTCTGTTTGACTTCGATCGGCTGCGCAGGCGCCGGGTAGCCGGCCTCGCCGAACGCGTCGCGAATCGCTACATTGGTGTCGAAATACACCTGCCAGTAGTGGTCGTTATGGCAATAAGGCCGTACTGCCAGCACCGGGCCGGCGGCGGTGAATTCCAGCAATTCCAGGTTCGGCGCCGGGTCCTGCAATACATTGGCAATGCCGTCAATCCTCGTTTTCAGTCTTGCAATCGCATCGCGGTGATCCACGCTACCGTTCAGCTGCGCTTTGATATCGACGCGGCGGTAGGGGTTCGCGGTGAAGTTCTGGATGGTGTCGGCAAAGATGCGGCTGTTGCCGACGGTGGTCAGCACGTTATCCGGGGTGTTGATGGCGGTGGCAAACAGGCCGATTTCCTTGATGGTGCCGGTGATGCCGCCGGCGGTTACGAAGTCGCCCACCTTGAACGGCCGCAACACGATCAGGAACGCACCCGCCGCGAAGTTGGACAGCAGACCGCCCCAGGCGGCGCCGATGGCGATACCGATACCGGCGATCAGCGCGGCGAAGCTGGTGGTCTCGACGCCGAAATAGGACAGGATGGCGAGGGCGAGGGCAATGTTCAGCGTGACCGCAACAATCGAGCCGATGTAGCGCAACAGGGTGGGATCGACCTTTTGCCGCTCCAGGCCCTTGCGCACTATTTCCCCAATCAGGCCGATGATCCAGCGGCCCACCACCCAGAACACGATGGCGGCGACGATTTGCAGCCCGACATGGATTGCGGTGGTGTGTACCTGTTGCAGGATTTCCTGGATGTTCATGTTATTTTTCCCCTAGTTGAAAAGAACTACGTAGTCGCGCAAGCGCCTGGCGGCTGATAGAAAATCGAACGGCAAATATAGCACTTTTTCCCGGCGCAACAGGAATCAATGATGATGCCCGCGCACGGCGCGGATATGCCGCCGTACATACCACACCACGAAAATGACCGCGGCGGCGGCGATGACGTAGTGGAACTCGTGGAAATACACCTTCAGCCCGGTCCAGTTCTCGCCCAGCTTCATACCCAGCCAAGCCAGCACCCAGCACCAGATCAGCGAGCCGGCGAAGGTGTAGGCGATGAAGCGCCCCATGTGCATGCGGGCGATCCCGGCGGGGAAGGCGATGAAAGTCCGCACCGCCGGCAACAGGCGGCCGATGAAGATGATGATCTCGCCGTGCTTTTCGAACCAGCGATCGGCGATATGCAGGTCGTGGTGCGAAATCAGCACCCATTTGCCGTACTTTTCCACCAGCGGACGGCCGCCATACATGCCCAGGTAATAGGCCGGGATCGAGCCCAGCACGCAGCCCACGGCGCCCGCCAGCGCCACGCCCCACAGCGCCATCTCGCCCTTGAACACCAGGTAGCCGGAGAACGGCATGATGATCTCGGAAGGCAGCGGGATGCATGCCGATTCGATGCCCATCAGCAGCACGATGCCGCCGTAGCCCAGCGTGGAAATGACGGCGATGATCCAGCCGGCGAGGATAGCGATGAGTTTTTCCAGCATTTAGGCAAGATCCTTTAACAAAGTTTTGATGAACTCGGCACGCTGCAGGATGTTTTCCTTTGCAATTGTAACGCGCAGTTTGTCCGGCCCGTTCATGCGCGCGTGGCGGTTGGTTTGCAGCAGCCTGACCAGCTTCATCGGGTCGAGGTCGGCCTGCAGGTCGAACTGCAACTGGATGGCGGCGTCGGAGGCGTCGATCTTGACGATGCCCATGGGTTTCGCGTTGATGCGCAGCTTGTGGCATTCCAGCAGCGCCTCGGTCTGCGGCGGCGGCAGGCCGAAGCGGTCGATCAATTCTTCCTGCATCGCCTGCAACTGGTCGCCGGTGGTGCAGTTGGCGAGGCGCTTGTAGATCACCAGCCGCTCGTGCACGTCCGGGCAGTAAGCGTCCGGCAGCAAGGCCGGGGTGTGCAGGTTGATCTCGGTGGTGGCGCTCAGCGGCGCATACAGGTTGGGCTCCTTGCCGGCCTGCAGCTGCTTGACGGCGTGCGCCAGCATTTCGCTGTACAGGTTGAAGCCGATTTCCTGCATCTCGCCGGACTGCGAATCTCCCAACAGCTCGCCGGCACCGCGAATTTCCAGGTCGTGCATGGCGAGGTGGAAGCCGGCGCCGAGGTCTTCCATCAACTGGATGGCGTCGAGTCGCTTTTGCGCCTGCGGCGTGACCTTCACGTCCGGCTCGGTGAGCAGATAGGCGTAGGCCTGGTGGTGCGAGCGGCCGACGCGGCCACGCAGCTGGTGCAATTGCGCCAGGCCGAAGCGGTCGGCCTTGTTCATGATGATGGTGTTGGCGGTCGGCACGTCGATGCCGGTCTCGATGATGGTGGAACAGAGCAGCAGGTTGAAGCGCTGATGGTAGAAGTCGCGCATCACGTGTTCCAGCTCGCGCTCGCGCAGCTGGCCGTGGGCGATGCCGATGCGCGCCTCGGGCAGCATCTTCTCCAGCCGGTCGCGCATGGCGTAGATGCTTTCCACTTCGTTGTGCAGGAAATACACCTGCCCGCCGCGCTTGAGTTCGCGCATCACCGCCTCGCGGATCACGCCTTCCGACCAGGGCGAGACGAAGGTCTTGATGGAAAGCCGTTTCTGCGGCGGCGTGGCGATGACGGAGAACTCGCGCAGCCCTTCCATCGCCATCGACAGCGTGCGCGGGATCGGCGTGGCGGTCAGCGTCAGCACGTCCACCTCGGCGCGC